>JAYRXP010000394.1:0-1657 GCA_041917395.1 Paludibacter sp. | reverse complement strand
ATACCATTTTGGTCAGCTTCACTCAAAATTTGAAGCTTTTCGTCTAAACTGAATTTTCTCCTGATTTTACTCATAATTCCACAAAATTAATGTCCTAAATTGATTCTACAAAATAGTCCAGTTAATTAGGGGGCTAAGACAGAACTGGTACACCGTTTCTACAACGAGAGGCGAAAACAGTTGTTCTCAGCCGAACCCAATGCCGGGCACAAAGGGCTTGCTGAACTTGAAAAGTATTTTCAGGTAAAAATAATTACGCAAAATGTGGATAACCTTCACGAACGTGCCGGAAGCAAGTGGGTGATGCATTTGCATGGCGAATTAATGAAAATGCGTTCGACGGGTCCGGGAGAAGAGGTATACGACGTAAAACCCGACAAATTTGAATTCTTTAAGGGTGATTTGTGCCCGAAAGGTTATCCCCTAAGGCCACATATTGTGTGGTTTGGCGAGGAGGTTCCCAACATTGGCTATGCTGCTGAAATTGTTCAGTCGGCAGATATTCTGGCGGTCATCGGCACATCGTTGAAAGTATATCCTGCGGCAGGTTTGCTGCGTTATGCACGCAACAACGTTCCGGTTTACCTGATTGACCCCAACGAAATTGAAATTGACACAAACAGGGTAACGGCTATAAAAAAAGGTGCATCGGAAGGAGTTGCAGCATTGAAAGAGCTATTAATGGCTCTGTGAATTTGCGTGGTATTATTCCACACTGCCTGCAAAGTAATGCGGAAAGTATAGAGTAACGGATGCATGAAATACTGAAAACTAATGAAAATACAACGCTCCGAAGACTTTATTCGTTAAATATTACAAAATACACATGAAAGATTATTCATATATTCATGTTGAATTTGTAATTTTGAGATCAAAATAAATGAAAATGAAGAAATTTAGTTTTTTAATTGTCTTTGTAGCTTTTTCGGTACTTGCATTTGCACAGATACACGAACCGGTAAAATGGAGCTACGAACTGAAAAATACGGGTAAAAACTCGGCTGATGTAATTCTGAAAGCATCAATCGAAAAAGGGTGGCATCTCTACGGCATGAACATACCTGAGAATGGTCCGGTGCCAACAAAGATTATAATTGAAACACTTACCGGCGCAAAAGCAGAAGGAAAAATTCAGTCAACTTCCAAATTAAAGGAAGTGTACGACCCAAATTTCGAAATGAAGTTAAGCTGGTATGCAAACGAAGCTGTTTTTGTTCAAAAGATAAGTTTTAGCGATGCAGCAAAAGTCCGTGTGAAAGGATATGTGGAATTTATGGTGTGTAACGACGAGAGTTGTCTTCCACCTACAAAAGATTATTTTGATTTGGGAAACAAAAATACTGCAACTTCCACAAGCCCTGTTCCCGCTGAAAATACCGACATTACGAATGACTCAACCACAAGCACCACAAAAGTTGCGATAACCGAACCGGTAGCAAATACTGATTTATGGCAACCTGTTATCAACGAGTTGACCGGCTTTGGCGCAACTACAGGCACAACAGATTCTGCAAATTTATGGCTTATATTTCTGGCGGGATTACTGGGCGGATTTCTGGCATTGTTTACACCCTGCGTGTGGCCAATTATCCCCATGACGGTAAGTTTCTTCCTGAAACGTTCCGAAAATAAAGCAAAGGGACGAAAAGACGCTATT
>JAYRXP010000393.1:0-3859 GCA_041917395.1 Paludibacter sp. | reverse complement strand
TGTTTGTTGTTGTGAATTTTTATACGAAAATTATACGCAGGAAGATTTAATTGCAACATTATTTATTACTTTTGCCTTACAGTTGTTCGAAAATCTGAAAACTGGATGCTAAGATATAGTAATTTATTTACAAACCCAAAAGTGATATGGCTTTAACAGCCGTCTTTTGGCTTATGACACAAAAAATTTATGAAAACAAAACGCGAAATTGTGGAAAACTGGTTGCCACGCTACACAAAACGACCTCTCAACGAATTTACAGAATACATTTTACTTACCAATTTCAATAATTATGTCGAACTGTTTGCAGAATGGTTCGGAGTTCCTGTACTTGGCAGAGATGGAACCATGATTAACGCTTCGGCAAACGGTATTACCATTATAAATTTTGGCATGGGTAGCCCCAATGCGGCTATTATAATGGATATACTTTCGGCCATCGAGCCTAAGGCAGTTCTTTTTCTGGGAAAATGTGGAGGTCTGCGCGACAAAAATAAGATAGGTGATTACATTTTGCCGAGTGCAGCCATTCGTGGTGAAGGTACTTCGAATGACTATTTTCCGCCCGAAATACCGGCATTGCCGGCATTTAGTTTGCAGCGTGCTGTATCGTCGAATATTCGTGACTTTGGAAAGGATTACTGGACAGGAACCGTTTATACAACTAACCGCAGGGTTTGGGAGCACGATGAAAAGTTTAAAGACTATTTGCGTGCCACCCGTGCCATGGCAATAGATATGGAAACAGCAACACTTTTCTCAGTTGGTTTTTACAACAGCATTCCGATTGGTGCTTTATTATTAATTTCGGATATGCCACTTCAGGCTGATGGTATCAAAACTTCGGAGAGTGATAAAAAAGTTACTGCCAATTTTGTTGAAGAGCACATTAAAGTCGGCATTAAAGCACTGTCGTCGCTTATGAACAATAGTAAGACAATCAAACATTTACGATTTGAATAGGTTAGGAAAATTAGAAATAAAGGAAATAAGAAATTGGAAATAAACACATCATCAAATCATTAAATCATCATATCAATACATCAATAAATGGCCAAACAGGGAACAACATTTGAACAGGTAATGAGCGATTTACGTCGTAAAGCATATAAGCCCGTTTACTTATTAATGGGTGAAGAGGCTTATTACATTGATCAAATTTCGGATTATATACAAACGAATGTATTGGACGAAAATCAACGCGAATTTGATCTTACTGTCGTGTATGGTAAAGATACTGATATGGTTACGATTGTAAATGCGGCTAAGCGTTACCCCATGATGTCTCCTTATCAGGTTGTGATAGTGAAAGAGGCCCAGTCTGTCAAAGTTTGGGATCCCATTCAGTTTTATCTGGACAATCCGTCGCAAACAACTATACTTGTGCTGGCCTACAAATACGGCTCACCTGATAAACGTAAAAAATGGGTACAGGACATTGTTAAAAAAGGAGTTGTTTTCGAATCGGAGAAATTACGTGATTATGAACTTGGAGCCTGGATAAACGCTTACTCGCGTAGCAAGAATGTAACTGTTGATGTGAAAGCAATACAGATGCTTACTGAGTTTTTGGGAACAGATCTGAGTAAGGTAGCAAACGAACTTGACAAACTTTTATTGACAAAACCTGCGAATACATCTGTAATAACTCCCGAACAGGTTGAAAAAAATATCGGAATCAGCAAAGATTTCAATGTGTTTGAATTGCAGGATGCACTTATTACGAAGGATGTTTTTAAAGCAAACCAGATAATTCGTTATTTTGCTGACAATAAGAAAAATAACCCGATGATTATGGTTTTGCCACAATTATTTAATTTGTATTCGAATCTAATGATCTACCATTATCTGGCAGATAAAAGTCAGGCTAATGTGGCATCCGAGCTGAAAATAAATCCCTATTTTGTAAAAAAATATGAGTTGGCTGCCAAAAACTACGGGGCATGGAAAACTATGAATATTATCAGTTGGATTCGTGAAACGGATGCTCGTGGTAAGGGTGTGGATAGCAACGCTGTGGAAGAAGGAGAGTTGATGAAGGAATTGGTTTTTAAAATACTGCATTAATAGATATACGACACTTTTCAGTATAAATTCTGTCAATAGAATTTTATGTAAAAAATAATACTACATGTTGTAGTATTATTTTTTTTTGTGCAGCTGTGTCATCAAAGAAATTTATATAAAGTTCTTTTTATTTATGGGCTGACAGTGGGAAAATTGATAGTAGTAGTTTGTCTGAAATTATTTCTTCGTTTTTGAACATTCAAAGTGATAACTTTCGTCGAAGAGGGTTGTCGAATAAGCCAACAATATTCTGTTTTAAATATATTTAACTTTATGTTTGTTTTTTGAATCTTCGTTTTCGAATATACACCTCTCTTTTACAGTGTTTTATAATTCGTGTAACTAAACAGGTTAAAAACACAAATAAATCCTGTTTTTTAGTACAATTAGCAATAAAAATCTGTATATTAGAGTGTAATTAGTTGAAAATAAACAGTATATGACGCCGTATTTATTGTTACAAATTGTTTCTGTAAATGTGGTATTATTTACTACTTTATTTTCGGAGATATTAAATTACAATACAGTTTTGGTGTAGTATTTTAAACGATAGTGAATGTATTTTTTTTAAGCATAGGTTACAGTTAACAGCAGTTTAAATAGTTAATGATAATGAACACACCCGAAGAAGGAAAATCACTCCTACAACAACCTGAAATAACAATGCCGGATATTTATAACGGTGATAATTTGTTTCGTAAAATAATAAACGGGACTTCTGCTTATGCGGATGATGTCATTAATAACGAAACTGATCTGCGTCTGAGTTACGAAAGGTTGAACGAAATGTCGGCCCAATCCAATACTTATATTTGGGAAATAAACCTGGATGGTTTGTATACATACGTTAGTCCGGTGGTTGAAAAAGTTACGGGTTTCAGACCGGAAGAATTAATTAATAAAAAATATTTCTATGATTTGCTGACGCCTGATACACGGGATAAGTTCATGAAAGAAGCGTTTAAAATTATTGCTAAGCGTAAATCACTTACGCACCGGGATCGAAAAATTTTAAAGTCGGATAATACGGAAATGTGGATTTCAACGATATGTCGACCATTGTATGATGTTGAAGGTGAAGTGATTGGATATAGGGGAAGCGATACTGACATCACACATCAACACAATTTGCTCGAATCGCTCGAGCAGGCGCGCAAAGTGGCCGAAAAATCGGCCAGAGCTAAAGAGCTGTTTCTAACCAATATGAGTCACGAGATACGCACACCGCTCAACGTAATTATCGGAATGATACGTGAAATTGGAAAGGAATCTCTTTCGAATTCGCAACGAACATATCTGAAACATACAGAGGCTTCGGCTTACCACCTGCTTTCGATTATCAACAATGTGCTCGATATGTCGAAAATTGAAGCCGGTGAGTTTTCGCTGGATATAAAAGATTTTAGTTTGTCGGCATTGCTTAGCAACGTGCGAAGCATCCTGAGTTCGAGGGCAAGTGGGAAAAAGATTAATTTCTCGGTTACGAGTGCTGATAATATTTCACGGGCACTCAAAGGAGATTCGCTGCGGTTGAGTCAGGTTTTGATTAATCTGCTTGGTAATTCCATAAAATTTACAGACGATGGATTTGTGAAACTTGAGGTGAAACTTGTGTCGCAAAGTGCAGAAATACAACGTATTCGTTTCGAAATTGTGGACTCGGGAATAGGTATGAGCGATGACTTTCTGAAAAATATTTTCAAAAAATTCACTCAGGAAAATGATAGTGCCAACAGGAGTTACGAAGGTACTGGTCTGGGTATGAGTATTTCGAAGGAGATAATTGAAATGA
>JAYRXP010000392.1:0-2933 GCA_041917395.1 Paludibacter sp. | reverse complement strand
GGTGGCGAATAGGAGTCTGAAAAAACTGTACCTGCAGACAGGTCTATTCTGGTTACTTTTAGCGTTTTTGGATTTATCAGGAATAAACCCTCCGATTCAGAACCGATAAACATATTATCGTTTGGTCCCTTACATATCGAAAGTATGGATTTGTTGACAAATTCGGGTAAATTCAATACTTTATTACTGGCAATAATTGATATACCGTTTCCCCTGCTTCCAACCCAAATACGGCCAAAACAGTCTTCGCTGATTGCTCTTACGGCGCTGGCGTGCCGGCTCGATAAATCTTTGTTGGCAATGCATTTAAAATTAAGTTGTTCTCTGAAGCTCGAAATAACACCATTGTTGTTTGTTCCTACCCAAAGAATTTGTTGCTTTGTATCGTAAAACGAAGATAATACACCACCATGATACTCCGGATTCTGCATTTGTACCCACGATTTGCGTAAAATGTCATAATAGAAGAGACCGGTAGTTGCGAGTCCGACAACTATTTCGTTATTAAACTCATTGATAGTGAGTATACCTCCTTTCAAAGGCAGTCCCGAAATATCTGCAACAATTTTGAAAAGCCCGTTCGAAGAGTTGAACAAATAAATGTATTTCAATTCTCTATCAATAAGCCAGAATTCGTTATCAGATTTTCTAAATATGTCTCGGGCTGAAAATTGATTTAATATCCGTATGCACGAAATTACTTCGGGTTTTTTTTGTGTCATTCGGAGTTGCAACCGATATAGTTCCATCTCGGTTGTTATCAGAAATATACTACCCTGTTCATCGTTTACTAATTCAACTATTTTTTTTGTCGATAATGCGGCTACATCAAGTGGAACAAATCTATTCAGTCCGGGATCAAAATAGGTCAGTTTATTTTGTAATGTATAACAAAGAACGAGATTTTGAGGCCCCAGTGTGAGTTTATATGATTTGGTGGATGTTGAAGCGTTTTTTCCTTCAGCTTCGAAGTATCTTTCAACTTCACGCGTATCGGTATTCAGCTTGTTTACACCATTTGTGGTACTAACCCAGAGTATTCCTTTAGTTGGTTCAACAATATCGATTATAACGTTGCTCGTAATGGTTTTAGGATTTTTTTTGTCCGATTTGAAAATACGTATGTTTTTACCGTCAAAGGAGTTCAACCCATCCCACGTACCGAACCACATTATGCCGGTTGAATCTTTGTGAATAACCGAAATGGCACTGTTTGAAAGCCCATCGTTGCTGGAAATTTTTTTTGTAATGAGTCCTGAAGCTTTGGCAGAACCAAACTGAATGCAAACCGCAAAAACAAAGAAGGTTGCGGCTAAATTATTTCTGAAACGGTTGCTAATAGACATAAAAGGTTATTTGCGCTTTGTTAAGTTCATATTGTTCAGTTTGTTAATCAATGACATTATCCTATGTTTACACTAAAATCAAACTATGAACACTACAAAGATATTGATTTTTACAAAATCACAATCTGCAACAAATGCAAATAAAATAATATCATACTTTTTTGATATAAATACATACTTGCGTTGGTTTGCTTTAGTACTATTTTCGCAGATACAAAATCGATACAAAAATCAGGAGAAAGTCAGTATGACAAAAATTGCCCAGATATTCATTGTTTTTTTATTTTTGATATGTGATGTTTATTCACAAACGGCCTCTGATTTTTCTATTCTTTTCGAATATCCGGTTATGAACCGGTTTTACCGGAATCAACCACTTTTAGTCGAAAATTTTCATCTTTCATCTGATGCAGCTCATCTTGATCCTCCGGCATATCTGCTCGACAATTCCATTTCATTTAAATATCAGAAACGTACAGGTTATAGTCACGAAGTTATGTTTGCCGACAATGTCAATATCGTTCGTTTTCTGGGTGGCTGGTCGGCCGTTAAAAACAACACTACTATCGATGATATAAGTAAATGGGATTTGGCATACCGCGACAGTCAGGGGAAAATACAGTACCGGTGGAATTTGATTCCTGCCCGCATCGATCCTGTTTTGGCAATGGGCTATAATTCACCGAATATTGTGCTCGATAATACTCCATGGTGTTTTCCCGTTACACCTTACGAACCTCAGGATGGAGAGGGGTATGGACAATGTAATCCTCCTCGCGACATGGCAGAATGGGGACAGTTTATAACCGACTTATGTAAGGAACTTGTACGGCTTTATGGATTTAATAAAGTAAATACCTGGGGTTTCAGGCTTGGAACAGAGGCCGGAGGTCTAACCCGTTTCAATGGTACTCCCGACGAATATCGTGCTTTTTACAAAGCAACGGCTACTGCCATAAAAGGCGTGTTGCCAAATGCAAAAGTATTTCCGTTCAATCGTTCGGGTACGGGACACGAAACGCTTAAAACACTTTTGACTGAGGCGCGGGCTCAGAATTTTCCATACACAACTTCGCCAATCTCAACTTACAGTATAGCCACACTCGATACCAACAATGCCTTGGTTACAAATTCTGTAAATCCCGATTATGTGGCAAGTGGAGCAGCTACCACCATGTGGTACGATATGGATGCCATAACGCCTGCCTCTACATTATCCAGAGAAGTGCATGAGTACGGTTGGTTTTTGACAAACGAACTTGGTGACCGTGATAATGCTCCGGGTGCGCGTGGTGCTGCCGGGAACTTTCATTATATAATGAATCTTAGAAAATACAGACTGGATAAGCTGTTCCACTGGTCGGTAGTTGATCCGCCTGACGATTCGCAAAAAAATATTCTGAACTCTCAGGGGTTTATTTATTCTATTTGGGATTACTGTAATAGCGCGACAAGAGTGGTCGAACTAAATAATACGTTGAAGTTGTCAAAACAATCTTCTCAAATGTATAAAAGTGTCGGTTTTTTTAATTCAGCTGGCAAAAGTTATATTATGATTTCGGGTTTTAATATGAACCGAAAACAACG
>JAYRXP010000391.1:0-1509 GCA_041917395.1 Paludibacter sp. | reverse complement strand
TAAAAATGCGAATGTAATGGTTTTGGATTCACCGGCTAACCACCTTGATCTGGAATCGATTCAGGCATTTAACAATACGCTGGTAAACTTTAAAGGTAATGTTTTAATGTCTTCACACGACCGCGAATTTATTCAAACCGTTTGTAACCGCATCATCGAACTTACGCCAAAAGGCATTATCGACAAACAAATGGATTACGACGATTATGTAACTTCGGAAGATGTAAAAGCTGTACGTGAACGCATGTACGGAAAATAAGTCGTCCTTTACAGGAACAAATTGCCAATCTGATAGACTGAAAAGGCTATCAGCCAGGCAAGCCCTGTGGTATATACCATCGTAAATACAGCCCAGCGCCAGTTGGCTTCTTTGCGGATGGCCGCAATCACAGCCACGCAGGGGAAATAGATTAGGACAAACAGCATAAACGAAATTGATGCAAGTGGCGAAAACACATCACGGCCTTTGAGAGTGCCGCTGCTGTGTTTTTGTTCTTTAATCCTATTCTTAAGCGTTTCGGTATCATTGGCTGTATTTCCCTGCGAATGATAAAGCACTCCCATAGTGCTCACTACCACCTCTTTTGCTGCCAGTCCGGTGAGTATACTTACACCCATTTTCCAATCGAAACCCAATGGCTCAATAACCGGAACAATCGCTTTTCCAAGTTGACCAATATAAGATTTTTCCTGTTTTTCGGCAAGCATATCAATTTTCAGAGTTTCAATTTTCCGATTTTTTTGCTCAGGTGTTAACCGCACATTTTCCTCTACGTCCCGCATTTCAGAACTGTAATTCCTACTGAATTTAATATTCGTAGGGAAATAACCCAAAGCCCAAATCAGAATGGATGCAACAAGAATCACATTACCCATTTTATTCAGATATTCGCGTCCTTTAAACCACATGTGCATTCCGGTATTTTTGAGCGTCGGACGACGATAAGGCGGCAATTCCATCACAAATGGCACTTCCTTTTTGGCAAATGCTACTTTCTTTAAAATCAGAGCTGTAACAATAGCTAAAGCAATACCTGTCAGGTAAATTCCGAAAAGAACCAGTCCCTGATTTTGAGGAAAAACAGCAGAGATAATCAACACATATACCGGTAGTCGCGCACTACACGACATAAACGGTGTGATGAGCATGGTCAGTATCCGGTCTTTTTTGTTTTCGAGTGTACGTGTAGCCATAATTGCCGGAACATTGCAACCAAAACCCATGACGAGTGGAATAAACGATTTTCCGTGTAATCCTATTTTATGCATGAGCTTGTCCATTATAAACGAAGCTCTGGCCATATAACCCGTATCCTCCATTAGCGAAATAAAGAAAAACAGAATAAGAATATTCGGTAAAAATATTATTACCCCACCTACTCCGCCAATAATTCCGGTCACTAACAAATCGCGCAAAGCTCCTTCGGGCATTACAGATTGTACCCACGACGAAAACCAACCCACACAAGCATCAATCCAAGCCATTGGATAACTACCAAGCGTAAACGT
>JAYRXP010000390.1:0-4683 GCA_041917395.1 Paludibacter sp. | reverse complement strand
TTGAAAACCGTTCGCGATTTTTGTTACAATTAATTGAAGCTGTGCAGGAAGTATGGCCCGCCGAACTTCCTCTTTTCGTAAGGCTTTCGGCAACCGACTGGGCAGAAGGAGGCTGGGATATTGAAGAAACCACTGAACTCTGCCAATGGTTAAAAAACAAAGGAGTAGATTTAATCGACTGTTCTTCAGGAGGCAATATTGCCACTGCAAAAATGGACATTAAACCATTGTATCAGGTGAAGTTTGCCGAAAAAATTAAATCAACAGGAATACTGACATCGGCTGTCGGACTTATCACCACACAACAACAAATCAATGAAATTCTCGAAAACAACCAAGCTGACCTTGTACTCTTAGGTCGGGAATTGCTTCGGAATCCGTATTTTGTATTGCATTTAAACAAAAAAGACCAGCCACAATGGCCTGTCCAATACTTAAGAGCAAGATAATTACTCCAGTTTCACCAAAAGCAGTTTATCAATACGGTTTCCATCCATATCGATAATTTCGAAACTATAATTGTGCGAAGTAAACTTCTCACCAGTCCTCGGGATATGATTTAATTTACTCAGAGCAAAACCTGCTACCGTTGAGTATTCTGTTTCCGAAAAATCAATTTCAAAGCCTTCTATCACATCGGCGAGTATCTCCACCGGTGCATCACCATTAATTAATACCGAAGCATCTTCACGCACAAAGATATCCGGCTCTGTTTTTTCACCTTCCTGCTGCATTTCGCCCACCAGATTTTCCAGAATATCGTACATGGTTATAATACCCTCAAAACCACCGTATTCATTCACAACAAAACAAACCCTGTTTTCCTTTTTTCGCAGTTCATTCAGCACCTTTTGTGCATCCACTTTTTCGGGCACAATAAACGGCTCTTTTATCAGGGCGTTAATATCCAGCGGCTTTTTCTGAATAACAGCACGATAATATTCGTTAATGTACATAACGCCTTTAAAGTTGTCCAGTGACTCATCACAACAAATGATCTTGCTGTGTTTTGAGTTATTAATAAACTTCCTGATTTCAGTCGGGCTTTCGTTAATATCGAGCCATTCAATATCAGTACGATGCGTCATTATGTGATAGGCTTTTTTATCGGAAAAATAAAAAAGCTTTTCGTGAATTTCATTTTGTTCTTCCTCAATCACACCTTCGTTCGATGCTGTTTTTATCATTTGGCGGAGTTCGGCTTCAGTAAGTTGCTCCATCTGTTTTTTTACGCCCAGCAATTTCACAATCACGTTTGTAGATGCCGAGAGCAACCAAACAAAAGGAAACAATGCCTTACTGAAATAATAAATAAGTGGCGCTACAATAATGGCAATACGCTCGGGCTTACTCAGAGCAATGGTTTTAGGCACCAGTTCTCCCACTACAATCGACAAATACGTAACGGCAATAACAGCAAGCGACAAGGCAATTTCGTGCGCATAAGGTGCTGCAATCGGGATTCCGGAAATATAGGGAAGTAAACTATCGGCTATATTCGAACCGCCATAAAGACCTGTAATTATACTGATCAATGTAATACCCACCTGAATTGCCGACAAAAAGTTTTCGGCGTCCGATTGTAGCTGCAAAGCAATCACAGCCCCTTTGCTCCCTTTCGATTTAAAGTTTTCGAGGCGAGACGACTTAGAAGACACAACAGCTATTTCCGACAAAGCAAAAAAGCCATTCAACAGAAAAAGGACAGAAAGAACAAGAAGTTCCATGGGAAGTTTATTTTTTCATTTTTAAAATTATAATCGCAAAATTACAAATAGTATTCAAATAAAAAAAGTTGCAGGCTGTATTCACCTGCAACTTTTCAGAATATAGTTATTTAAAACCTGCAATTATGCTTCAGGAGCTACTTCAGCTTCAGCAGCCGGAGCCGCTTCTTCTACTTTTGCTTTTTTGGCAGCCTTAGCAGCTGTTTTAGCAGCAGCTTCTACCAACTGATCTTTCAAATCGGCAAGCGATTGAATATCACCTAAAGTAGTTTTTTCAGCTGTACTTGCCGATGCAGCAGGAGCCTCAGATTTTGCTTTTTTAGGAGCAGCTTTTTTAGGAGCAGCAGCAGGAGTTGCACTTTCAACTTTCTCGCCATTAGCTTCCGCTTTAGCAGCACGTTTTACATCTTCGTGTACACGGCTGTGCGATACGATAATGCGTTTTGCATCTTTATTGAACTCAATTACTTTGAAAGCTAATTTCTCGTCAACCTGAGCTTGTGCTCCGTCTTCTTTTACCAAATGTTTTGGAGTTGCAAAACCTTCAACACCGTAAGGCAATGAAATTACAGCACCTTTGTCCATCATTTCCACAATCACACCATCGTGAATGCTGTCAACAGTGAACATAGTTTCCAATACATCCCATGGGTTTTCTTCCAGTTGTTTGTGGCCTAAGCTCAAACGACGGTTCGATTTGTCGATTTCCAATACCTGAACATCGATTTCGGCACCAATCTGAGTAAATTCTGATGGGTGTTTTACTTTTTTAGTCCACGAAAGGTCAGAGATGTGGATTAATCCATCAACACCTTCTTCGATTTCAACAAATACACCAAAGTTTGTAAAGTTACGCACTTTAGCTACATGTTTGCTACCTACAGCATAACGCTCTTCGATAGCTTCCCATGGATCAGCTTTCAGTTGTTTAACGCCCAACGACATTTTGCGTTCTTCACGGTCCAGTGTCAGGATTACAGTTTCAACTTCTTCGCCTACTTTCAGGAAGTCCTGAGCAGAACGCAGGTGTTGCGACCAGCTCATTTCCGAAACGTGGATCAAACCTTCAACACCCGGAGCGATTTCAACAAACGCACCATAGTCGGCCATAACCACTACTTTACCTTTCACTTTATCGCCAACTTTAAGTTCAGCGCTCAAAGCATCCCATGGGTGAGCGTTCAATTGTTTCAAACCAAGAGCGATACGTTTTTTCTCATCATCAAAGTCAAGAATAACAACGTTCAGTTTCTGATCCAAAGCAACGATTTCTTCAGGATGCGTTACGCGACCCCAAGAAAGGTCTGTAATGTGAATCAAACCATCTACGCCACCAAGGTCGATAAATACACCGTACGAAGTGATGTTTTTAACGGTACCTTCCAGTACCTGACCTTTTTGCAGACGGCTGATAATATCTTTTTTCTGATTTTCAAGTTCAGCTTCGATAAGCGCTTTGTGCGATACAACAACGTTTTTGAATTCGTGGTTAATTTTGATAACCTTGAATTCCATTGTTTTATTTACAAACACATCGTAATCGCGGATAGGTTTCACGTCGATTTGCGAACCTGGTAAGAATGCTTCGATACCGAATACATCCACAATCATACCGCCTTTTGTACGACATTTCACGAAACCTTTTACAATTTCCTGCGACTCGAGAGCAGCATTTACGCGATCCCATGAGCGGGTAGCTCGGGCTTGTTTGTGCGAAAGGATTAATTGTCCTTTTTTATCTTCCTGGCTTTCGATGTAAACTTCTACTTTGTCGCCAACAGCCAAATCCGGATTGTAACGGAATTCGCTCATTGGAACCACGCCGTCCGATTTATAACCTACGTTTACAACTACTTCGCGTTTGTTAATCGAAATCACAGTACCTTCAACCACTTCTTTGTCTTTGATAGCATTCAAAGTGTTGTCGTACACATTTTTCAGATTTTCTTTTTCCTGTGCAGTAAGGATATCACCTTTTTCGTATGCATCCCAGTCGAAATCGGCTTCAGGATTTACCGATGCAGGAGCAGCCACAACAGCCACTTTAGCAGGTGCTTCTTCAATTACTTCAGCTACAGGAGCTTCTTCTTCAACAGCCACAGCAGCAGCTTCAGCCACTACTTCTTCAACCACAGTTTCTTCTACAGCAACAACTTCGGCTGCCTGCGTTTCTTCTACTGCAGGAATTACTTCCTCTTGTAGATTTTTGTTTTCTTCCATTTTAGGAAAATTGTTTTTTAAGTGCTAATAAATTAGCGGGTTAGACATTATTTTTACTCAATCAAAAATTGGACTGCAAAGATACAAATTTTTCCGTAAATACAAAAGATATGTATTTATAATTTACACATTTACGATTAAAAGCCCACAAACAAAAACAGAAGAATGCATTTGAGAGCATCCTTCTGTTTTTAAAAGGGTTATAATTGGCAATTGTACCAGAACTTTAATTTCCTATTTCCGACAAGAACTTAATACGAACCAATCGAACTTCAATCTCGCTGAAATCGTCTTCGCCTAACTCTTTAAGTGCAGGCTCAATTTTATCTGTTTCGGCGGTATTGAAGTATTCAAAAATTTCATCAACATGGTCGGGCTCCATTACTTCTTCGAGGAAATAATCAATATTAATTTTCGTACCGGAATATACAATTGCTTCAATTTCGTCAAGCAGTTCACCAATTTCCAGGCCTTTAGCCATAGCTATATCATCAAGAGCTATTTTACGGTCAATCGACTGAATAATAGACACTTTAAGTTTGGATTTATTAGCAACAGTGCGAACCCGAAGATCTTCCGGACGAACTATCTCATTTTCTTTCACGTGCTCGCGAATCAGCTTCAGGAAGTCTTCACCATATCTTTTGGCCTTTCCTGCTCCCACACCGGGTATATTTTGCAACTCTTCCATTGTAATGGGATAAGTTGTGGCCATAGCCTCTAGCGATGGATCCTG
>JAYRXP010000389.1:0-4711 GCA_041917395.1 Paludibacter sp. | reverse complement strand
ATTAAACGAACTGATTGTTTTATTTCCGATATTTCCGGAAAGATGCTGCGTAAAGGTATTGTAACTTCCGGCTGTAAGTTGCGCCGACAGACTTTTGGTTGCCGACTTTTCGGTAATAATGTTAATGGCTCCGCTAAATGCATTGGGGCCATAAAGCCGGGCAGCCGAACCCTGCAACAATTCGATACGCGACACATCCGACAGTTCAACTGGAATATCGAGGTTGTAATGACCGGTTTGCGGATCGGTAATGTTTACGCCATTGAGCAGCACCAGCACCTGATCGAAGGAGCCTCCGCGCACACTGATGTCGGACTGTGTGCCCCCTACTCCACGCTGCCGTACATCCACGCCCGCAACCACATCCAGCAGGTCGTCGAGACTCTGAACCGGAAGCCGTTGTATGGTTGCCCTGTCGATAACGGTCAGAGCCCTTCCGGTGCCCGTTTTTAGTTGTTGTTGATAGGCATTTACGTCCAGTTCATTTAAATTTACACGCAGACTATCCGCGTTTTTCTGAGCGCATACCAGTTGTGCTGTTAAAAATACAGCCAAAAATAAAAAAGCTTTTTTTGTCATACACATAAAATAAAAAAACGGTTAATCCGGGTTTTTATACCCGAAATAACCGTTTGGTTGTTGATAAATATTGAGTTCAGACCACGCGCAGCGGCATCGTCGTTAACTGTTTCTGTAATTAAAATTTGCTCTGTAACCGTAATGACCGATTCTTCGGGCATGCATTCGCTATCCGAATCGTCAACAGTCAGACGGGCAGCTATTCCCGCAACAGCAGCATTTGCTTTGACTGCCGACTTATCGCTTACCGACACGGCCAACACACCAATCGTCACCACAAAAGTCACACTTACAAACATGGCATACCCCTTGCGACTCCATCTGCGGAACCGTAAAGAAGTTTTGTTATCTGTAAGTTTTTTAGTCATTGAAGTGCTCAATAATAATTAATGATATTTTTTAGCTAAATAGTCTCAGATTACTTACGTCTTGTCCTTTGCTCTTATTTCCTCAAAAACACCGCCTTATTCAAACGGCCTTTCCACACGTCAGTAAAAGTTTGTGGCAACGAATCGCGTCCACCAATCAGCATAATGTTTTTATCTTTATCCACCACTACGGATTGATAAAAGCGTCTGTTGTATTTTTTATACGCTGTTAGTGTGCTATCGTTACGCACGAAGGTGTATTTCTCGCGAACA
Source organism: Paludibacter sp. (assembly GCA_041917395.1). GTDB lineage: Bacteria > Bacteroidota > Bacteroidia > Bacteroidales > Paludibacteraceae > Paludibacter. Next base: position 3,491 of record JAYRXP010000389.1, on the reverse strand, counting down.
GGCATATAAGTTGTATCGATATTTTTCCAGCTGAGTCCCTCGTCGGCCGACTGCATAAAAAGCAGGGTTTGTAGTTTCCCGTAATTATCTTCACCTCCGAACAGGAGCAATTTATCTTCGTAATAAACAATTGAGCAACCGTTCCGGTAACCAAAAGTAGTGTTTTCTTTGCTAAAATCAACCCAGTACAAGCCATCCTGCGACGACCATACTTTGCTTAACGGTTCACCATTGCTGTTGTAACCACCGGCTACCAGAACCCTTGGTTGTTTAGTACGCGAGAGGAACGAAACAGCGGCATAACCACCAACCGGGAAATTATCATTAACAGTTGTCGAAAGTTCTGTTTTCCAAATAATTCCATCAGCCGTATGTATAAAATAATATTTCAGATCCGACTTATTCTGAACCAATCCCCACAATTCACCTTTAAACTCGTAAAGCAGGTTTTTGTAGTTAAAATCAGATGTTTGTACCGATTGCTTCTGCCAGGTCGTTCCGTCGGAGCTGGAGTAAATGAGCGAATCGTTGTGAAACAGGTATATTTTATCTTTGAAAACCACCATATTCCGAAGTGCAGCATTATCGGGCAAACTGTTTACGAAAATACGATCGCTCCAGTTTTTCCCATCTGCCGAAGTATAAAGCGATGTGGTGAGGCCGGTGGTATTGTAAAAATAAACGACATTCTTCAACAGAAGAGCCTTTTGCAGCGAGCCGGAATGCGTGTAAAGTTGCGAAACAACCTTTTGCCACTGATACAACTCAGGCTCCAGGGTATGAACATTCACTTTGACTTTATACATTTTCTGTGTTTTACCGTCAGAAGCTCTGTTCGTAAAACGAACCACTTTATTGAAATTCAGCGTATCTTTTCCTGTTAGCAAAACAGAGTCTTTTATATTTCCGCTATCGTCCTTACGAACAGCCCATACAGCCGAAGAACTGCGAAATGAAATGGTGGGAATAACACTATCGATAGCCGTATTCAGCGGCAATGAATCCAGATTTACAATAACCGAGTCGGCACCCTCTTTTGTCAGCGTAAAAACAGCTTTCGAAACATTGGCATCGGCAGTATTGGCAGCAGCAAACTTAAGTGACACAAAACCGGCATCGTTCGAAGTAGTAACATCAGTATTGGAATCGAGCCAGTTACAGGAAGCAAAAGCAACTGAAATCAGAGCGATTAAAAAAATTTGAAACGGATAAAACTTCATGGGGTGATATTCAATTTGTAAATTAGCTTACAAAGTTAGAAACAAATTATTGCCTGTAAATTTGTAAGGCAAACATTTATTGTTTTTTAAATAATTTCCACCATTACCGGACAGTGATCAGAATGAACCGCATCGGCCAGAATAGCAGCCGATTTCAAGCGGTTACGAAGCGGCTCGCTCACCCAATGGTAGTCGATACGCCAGCCGGCATTGCGGAAGCGTGCACCTCCACGATAACTCCACCAGCTATACTTCTCAGCACTCTGGTCGAAAACACGGAACGAATCGACCATCCCCGTTGCTTCGTAACGGTCGAGCCACTCACGCTCTTCGGGCAAAAATCCCGACACACCAACCTGACGTTCAGGATGATTAATGTCGATGGGCTTATGACAAATATTGTAGTCGCCACACACCACCAGATTCGGGCGGGTTTTGCGCACCTCTTCGATAAAAGGCAAAAATGCTTCGAGAAAATCCATTTTGAAAGCCTGCCGCTCGTCGCCCGACGAACCCGACGGAATATACACGCTTATAACCGACAAATTGCCGAAATCGGCACGGATAACCCGCCCTTCGGCATCGTATCGTGGGTGATTCATGCCCACCACCACATTGTCGGGAGCCGTTTTTGTTAGTATCGCAACGCCACTATAGCCTTTCTTTTCGGCCGAATGCAGATACGAAGTGTAACCCATTTCGGCAAACAGAAGCGTATCAATCTGGTCGGGCTGCGCTTTGGTTTCCTGCAGGCACAACACATCCGGATTTTCGGCACGCAACCAACCCGTAAAATCTTTTGTCAGAGCGGCACGTATGCCATTTACATTATAGGATATTATTTTCATTACCAAATTAGAAATTAGAAGTTAGAAGTTAGAAAATTAGAAAATATTGCCCCAAGCCCCTAAAGGGGATGTTGATCACATCGCCTCATCACCACATCACCACATCATCACATCTGTTGTCCGCCGTCTGTCGTCTTCAATCACGCCATTTTATAAACCACATCCTTCACCCAGTCAGCCCATTTTGCATGCGATTTCGACTTATCGAAGGTTTGCCAGGGGATCGGTTTTCCGATTTTTATCGTGAATTTTTTATTTTTCTGTTTAAACATCTCATCCGGCAAATACATCATCTCGATATTAAACTTAATACCCAGAAATTTTCGCAGATTTGCCAGATTGTAAAAGAAGTTTGAATTACGTCCCTCAAAATACACAGGCACCACATCGCGCTTATACTCTACAGCTTTGGTTATGAAATTCTTTTTCCATTCCAAATCGCAGATTTTGCCTTTCACCTTTCGCGAACACATACCTGCCGGATAGGTAACCAGATTATTATCCGACTCGTATAGCTGCTGCATCATTTCGGCGTGACCCTTGCTCTGTCCCCCGAATTTATTTACAGGAATAAACATTTCCTTCATCGGAGTGAGAAACATCATCAGGTCGTTGGAGAAGAAACGCACTTTACCATCATAATGTTTACCAATAACGTAACCGGTGGCAATACCGTCGAGGCCTCCAAGCGGGTGATTACTTGCAAAAATATAACGTCCTTCCTTCGGAGGCAGATTTTCTTCGCCGATTATCTCAAGTTCGATGCCCAGGTATTTAAAAGCACCTTCGATAAAATCAAGATTTTTCAAATCGGGATTTTCACGAAAAAACTGATTAAATTCGTCCTCGTGAACAATCTTTCGCAGATAGTTTACTAAAAACTTTGGCACATTGGTTTTGGGTGCACGTTTTTTAAGTACTCCCGCCACATCTATCTTTATCACATTATTTTTACTCATATTCTTATTTTTAGCAGTTGCAAATTTACAAAAAAATATATTTACGCAACAAGAAAGCGTTATTTCATCAGAATTATTTACTTTTGCAAACTTTTAATGGATAACTTCCTGTTTTGGTAACTTAAAAACTTACTTTAGTGAGCAATACGAATCAACACACCGGTATACACAAAATTACACTTGCAGGGCTTATTGTAACCCTGGGAATTGTTTACGGCGACCTCGGAACAAGTCCTCTTTACGTATTCAAAGCCATCCTTATGGGTGGGAAAGGCGTAAGTGAACTTTTGGTTCTTGGCGGCATCTCTTGTATATTCTGGACATTAACGCTGCAAACCACTATTAAATATGTTTTAATCACGCTGCGTGCCGATAACCACGGCGAAGGTGGAATTTTTGCACTTTTTGCATTACTCAAAAAAAAGACAACAGCTGTCATCATCATCACCATGGTAGGCGGAAGT
>JAYRXP010000388.1:0-2739 GCA_041917395.1 Paludibacter sp. | reverse complement strand
TTGAGTCCTGTAAAAATACACTTATCGTAAACAGCACTTTCGATGTTGGCGACGACGCTATATGTGTTAAGTCGGGAAAGGATGCTCAGGGACGCCTCAGAGCACGCCCGACCGAAAATCTGATTGTCGACAACTGTAAGGTTTTTCAGGGACATGGTGGTTTTGTGGTCGGTAGCGAGATGTCGGGTGGAGTTCGTAATGTTTCTGTGCGTAATTGTCAGTTTCTGGGCACTGATGTAGGGCTGCGTTTTAAGAGTAACCGGGGACGTGGAGGCGTTGTCGAAAATATATATATCAGTGATATATACATGTTTAATATAGCTACGGATTCATTTCTGTTCGATTTGTATTATGGCGGAAAGTCGGCCTCCGAGGCCATGGAGGATGGCGATGAAAATCCGGCAGAATCTACGATGCCCTCAGTTACCGAGGAAACGCCTGTTTTCAGAAATATTTACGTAAAAAACATTGTTTCGCGTAATGCAAACAGAGCTATGTATTTTAATGGGCTTCCGGAAATGAATATCAGGAATATAAATGTCGAGAATGCTTCGATAAGTGCTAAAACAGGTGCTGTGCTGAGCGAATCGGATGGTATTGTTTTTAAGAATATTCGTATTTTTCCACAATCGGGGCCGGCAGTTTTACTCAAAAATGTTCGTAACTTTGAGTTGACAGATTTTTATACGCAGGTGGCCGAACAGGACAGAATTAAAATTGAAGGCAAATCGGAAAATTTAAAATTGCCTCCAGTCGTTCAAAAAAAATAACGGATAACAATTTAATAATAAAATTTTTTAAACAAATGAAATACAGGAATTTATTGATTCTTTTCACGATAGTTTCTGCTCAGTTATATGCCGGGCAGAAATTTTTCGTTAAAATGGCCGACTCAGAAATGAAACGTAACCCGCAGAGCTGGATGCTCGATTTTGCAGCAAAGCCCAAGTGGGATTATTGCAACGGGCTCGAACTTCAGGCTTTTTTTAAGGTGTGGGAAAAAACGGGAGATAAACGGTATTTCGATTATATGAAAACTTATACCGATACAATTGTTGATAAAAACGGCATTATTTTGGGATATAAGTTGCACGATTACACTATCGACGAGGTCAATTCTGGTAAATTCCTTTTTCAGATGTACAATGAAACAAAAGAAAAGAAGTTCCTGATAGCAATTGATTCGCTGTATGCTCAGATGAAAACGCATCCGCGTACAAGCGATGGCGGTTTTTGGCACAAAAAAATTTATCCCTATCAGATGTGGCTCGATGGTTTGTATATGGCGTCACCGTTTTTGGCCGAATATGCGCATCATTACAATTCGGCTCCGGTTTTCGACGATGTTATGAATCAAATACTGACAATGGCCAAACACAGTTACGATCCGCGAACAGGATTGTATTATCACGCATGGGACGAGAGCCACAAACAGCGGTGGTCTAATTCGGAAACAGGAAAATCACCTAATTTCTGGAGCCGGAGCATTGGTTGGTACATGATGGCTATGGTTGACGTGCTTGATTTTATACCCGCAAATCATCCCCAACGACCCGAAGTGATTAAAATTCTTAATGATCTGACAAAATCACTGATGAATTTTCGCGATGCAAAGTCAGGTATGTGGTTTCAGGTTACCGATAAGGTTGGTGAAAAAGGAAATTATGTGGAGTCGTCGGGTTCTGCTATGTTTATTTACACAATGGTAAAAGGAGCTCAAAAGGGATATTTACCAAAATCGTATCTCAAAGCGGGTAGGAAATTGTACTGTCAGTTTGTGAAACGCTTCGTGAAAAATAATGCTGATGGCACCATTTCGGTTACCGATTGTTGCGCTGTAGCAGGTCTGGGTGGCGAAAAAAAATACCGTGATGGCAGTTATGAGTATTATTTATCCGAGCCCGTACGCGATAATGATCCGAAAACGGTAGCTCCATTCATGATGGTGAGCGTGTTGCTGAATAAATGATGTTTCTGAAACGGAATTTTAAGATCATGTATACTTTTCGTAGTGCGATTTTTTGCTTTATTTTATTTTTTGCCAGTCTGTTATCTGCACAAACGCCTGCTTTTCCCGGTGCCGGAGGTGGAGGGAAATTCACAAGCGGTGGACGTGGTGGCAGGGTGCTTTACGTAACCTCGCTTGCCGACGATGGTTCGGTAGGTACGCTGCGTTGGGCAATAAATCAATCGGGACCACGAACAATTCTGTTTAAAGTATCGGGACTTATCACACTCACAAGTGCTTTGCGCATTTCCAACGGAGATTTGACCATAGCCGGGCAAACGGCTCCGGGCGATGGAATCTGTCTCAAAAACTATGAAGTTAACGTTAATGCAGATAACGTAATAATCAGATACATGCGCTTCAGGCTTGGAAACGAGATTACAACCAACGAAAGCGATGCATTGTGGGGTCGGTATCGCAAAAATGTGATGATAGATCATTGTTCCATGAGTTGGAGTATTGATGAATGTGCATCGTTTTACAGTAACGAAAATTTTACAATGCAGTGGTGCGTTATTGCCGAATCGTTGAATAATGCAGGTCATATTAAAGGAGCGCATGGCTACGGAGGCATCTGGGGTGGAAAAAATGCTACTTTTCATCACAATCTTATTGCACATCATAATAGTCGCAATCCACGTTTTAATGGTTGGAAGCGCTCATGTCTCGATTACGTGAATCCGCTTGATGAAGAACGGGTCGATTTTCGCAACAATGTTATCTATAATTTT
>JAYRXP010000387.1:0-3690 GCA_041917395.1 Paludibacter sp. | reverse complement strand
CGGCTGATAAGGCAAAAGCAAACGGAGCTGCAGTACTTATTTGTCCGGGCGGAGGCTATGCTGGTGTTTCGCAGATAAAAGAAGGAGAAGAATTTGCCCGTTGGTTCAACAATCTGGGCGTTTCGGCTTTTGTGCTTTACTACCGCATGCCTAACGGTCATTACGACATTCCGCTGAAAGATGTACGCACAGCATTTTCGATAATTCGCGACAGAGCTAAGGAGTGGAAAATTAAAAAATCGAAAATAGGCATTATGGGCTTTTCTGCAGGTGGCCATTTAGCATCCACTTTTGGCACACACTTCCGGAACAAAGCCGAACGTCCGGCGTTTATGTTGTTGGGCTATCCGGTTGTAACTATGGATTCGACGTACACACATCGTGGTTCGCGCAACAACCTGTTAGGCAAAAAGCCGGGCGACGAGCTGGTAAAACTTTATTCCAACGAATTACAGGTTACAAAAAAAACACCACCTACATTTATTGTACACGCCAAAGACGATGGTGCAGTGCCCATTGCCAATAGCGAAAATCTGAAAAAAGCACTCGAAGCTAAAAATGTACCTGTCAGACTGGTGGTTTACGACAAAGGCGGTCATGGTTTCGGAATGCGCAAGAAAAATATTCCTGCAGACAACTGGCCCGAAGAACTAAAAAAATGGATGCAGGAAATGGGCATTATTTAATCTATCAACCTGATTAAGTACTTCATTTCCCATTTTCATAATTTCTTATTTTCTAACTCCTTATTTTTATGCAAAGCGAAGCCGTATCTTTATTAAGCGAATTAATTTCCATCGAATCGTTCAGCCGCGAAGAAAAAAACGTAGCCGATTTTCTGGAACGCTATCTCGAGGAACGCGGCTACGTGGTGTCGCGAAGTGGAAATAATCTGTGGCTTATGAGTCCCGGGTTCGACATTTCGCGCCCCACCATTTTGCTCAATTCGCATATCGACACCGTAAAACCGGTTGCAGCCTGGGTTAGAAATCCTTTTACGGCAAGCATTGAGGATGGAAAATTGTACGGGCTTGGCAGCAACGATGCGGGCGCAAGTGTAGTCAGCCTTCTGTTCGCTTTTCTTCATCTTTCGGCTTTGCCTCAACGATACAATCTGATTTTTGCAGCCACCGCCGAGGAGGAAATTTCAGGTAAAAACGGCATTGAAAGCTTGTTGAAAGAACTGCCCGTAATTGATTTTGCCATTGTTGGTGAACCAACGGAAATGCATGCCGCTGTAGCCGAAAAAGGACTTATGGTACTGGATTGCACCGTGACGGGCAAAGCGGGCCATGCTGCGCGAAATGAAGGCGAAAACGCTATTTACAAAGCATTGAAAGACATCCGGTGGTTTCAGGACTACACTTTCGACAGCGTTTCGGATTTGTTGGGACCCGTAAAAATGTCGGTAACGCAAATCAACGCCGGTACGCAACACAACGTTGTGCCCGACAAATGTACATTCGTGGTAGATGTGCGTAGCAACGAAATGTATACCAACGACCAACTGCTCGCTATGATTCGTCAACACGTACAATGCGAAGTAACACCCCGCTCTACACGACTCAGTTCAACCGCAACGCCCCTCGATCACCCCGTTGTGAAACGAATCGTTCAACTCAACCGAAAGCTTTACGGATCTCCCACACTTTCCGATCAGGCCTTAATGCCCTTTCCGAGCGTGAAAATGGGACCCGGAAAATCAGAGCGGTCACACACTGCCGACGAATTTATATGCGTGGATGAAATTGACGAAGCTGTTGATATGTACATTAAAATTTTAGATAATCTGACGATTTAAGAAACCGGAGTTTTTCTTTTAGCCCGACAAAGCGAATTGAAAATCAGCAAAGCTAAGTACACTTTATCGGGCTTTTTGCATATATCCAATACCAAACTGAGCATATCAGCCTGCACAATCGGATAAAAAGCATTCACAAATCACATATCATTCGGAAGAAATCGATAATAAGCCCAACTAAATGGAATATTATCCCGCAGAAATCAATCATCATTACACAGAAATGAATTATTTGAATTAATTATCCATTTCTGCAGGCTTATCGGTGATTTAGTACCGCTTAGTATTCATTTATGAATCATTTTTGATTCAGTCATACATAACTTTATTTATATAAGGCTACAGATTTAATTAATTTTTGAAATACTGCATTTATAGTCAAACAATAATGTTTGAACTAAACCATTCCGGAGTTTTTGTCCTTATAAACTATTTCTCTGTCTGCTTGTTTTGTTATTTCAACAAAGCAGCTCTTACAATGAAATTTAATTTTGACAATACATATACTTCTCTGCCTTCTGAATTGTTTGCGGCATGCCGGCCAACAACGGTTCGGGAGCCGCAACTGGTTATGTTTAACAGGCAACAGGCTCAAGAACTTGGCTTAAATGCTGTTGACGAACAGGCAGCATCGCTGGCTGCAGTTTTTAGTGGCAATCATCTTCCGCCCGAAGCTGCCAATATAGCTCAGGCTTACAGCGGGCATCAGTTCGGGCATTTCACGCGTTTGGGCGATGGTCGTGCTATTCTGCTGGGCGAACAAATAACACCCGATGGCAGACGTTTCGATTTGCAGTTTAAAGGTTCGGGAGTTACGCCTTATTCACGCCGTGGCGACGGTCGTGCAACACTCAGTGCTATGCTGCGCGAATACATTATAAGTGAAGCCATGTATGCACTTCGAATTCCGACATCACGCAGTTTAGCTGTGGTTGCAAAGGGTGAACCTGTTTATAGAGAGCAGATTCAGATGGGTGCTGTGCTTACGCGTGTGGCAGCCAGCCATATCCGGGTGGGAACTTTTGAACATGTTGCGCGTTTTTGCGCACCCGAAACGCTGAAAACATTTACGAATTATGTTATTGACAGGCATTATCCCGAACTTTCTGAAACCGAAAATCCGGCCTTGTCGCTTATAGAAAGGGTAATGGACAGGCAAATTGAACTGATTGTAAACTGGATGCGCGTTGGGTTTATTCATGGCGTAATGAATACCGACAATATGACCATTTCGGGCGAAACGATTGATTATGGCCCCTGTGCTTTTATGAATGCCTATAATCCTGAAACGGTATTTAGCTCCATCGATACCGGTGGTCGTTATGCTTTTGGTAATCAACCGCAAATTGCATTATGGAATCTGACCCGACTGGCCGAAAGTTTACTTTCGTTAATCGATACCGAGACCGAAAAAGCTATCGGGAAAGCCGAAAATGTGTTAAATGCATTTCAGTCGCGTTTTGAAGAAAAATACCTGCAAATGCTGGCTGGTAAAATCGGCTTTGCCAATGCTCAGGACGAGGAGAAAGTGTTGATTCATAAACTCCTGAACTGGATGTATCTGAACAAGGCGGATTACAGCAATACCTTTGTTGAGTTGATGTATCCGGGCACGTTTAACGATCGTATTTACAACCAATCTTCGTTTCCGGATTGGAAAAACGAATGGGGAAAGCAACTCACCAATAATTCGATAAGCAAAGCAGATGCTTTGAAAACCATGCAGGCCGCAAATCCGGTGTATATTCCGCGCAATCATCAGGTGGAAATGGTATTAAAGCAGGTAACAGAGACGGGCAATGTAAATGCGCTCACAGATTTGATGAATATACTTTCAAATCCGTACGCAACAGCTGCATTTAATGCAACTTATATGCTTCCGCCGTCGG
>JAYRXP010000386.1:0-2144 GCA_041917395.1 Paludibacter sp. | reverse complement strand
CTCAGCCAATTCATCCTGACCAGTTGCATAGTAGTAAGGCGGTGCTGAAACCACTGCATCTGCTTCACATTCAGCAGCCACATCTGCCAGTTTCAAGCTGTCAGTCAATGAAGTATCAGAAATTCCTACTAATAAAGGCAACCGCTTTTTAAGAATACGGCTTGTTTGTTTAATCATTTCAACTCTCAGATCAAAACTCAAACTCTGTGCTTCACCTGTTGTTCCCAGAATAAAAATACCATGAACTCCTCCGGCAATTACATGTTCGATAAGACGTTCTAATCCCTGAACATCTAATGTGTTGTTGTCGATCAATGGGGTTACGAGTGGTGGAACGATTCCATTAAGTGTTTTTTTCATTACAATTTTTTATTTAGTTTGTATGTTGTTTTTGAGTATATAAAAATGACCATCTTCAGCGCCTACCAGCATGTCGTAGACACCATCTTTGTTCCAGTCTACCGGAGTCGGACTGGTATCATGACCTGCAAGTTTTATCGTGCTTATATCTCCTTTGTTTACAAAAAATGTGGTGTCGCCATTCTGTCTGGTATTCTCAAAGTAGCATACATTTGTGCTGTTTACAAGCAAGTCTGTCCGTCCATCTTTATTCCAATCCACCAACGTTAATTTTCGCCGGCCTGACTTTCCGCCAATTCCTCCGTTAAGTTGCAGAAATTGAGAATCCTGTCCAATTGTCTTATTGTTATGATCATATACCGATGTGTCCTCCATTTTAAAAATGCGTTTACCTGGTTTTAACCATAATTCGCCGTTTTTTTCAAAACGCTCGTAAAATGCCAGAAAACCTTCGTGATCAAGCATGACCAAATCCATTAAGCCATCTTTGTTCCAATCAATTGCAAAAGGAGTTGTACGCCATTGCGTTACAAGATCACTCGTTCCCGGATTCCACCAGTTCCAAGCTGGCTTAGCAGGAGTTTGGCTTCCCCAGTCAACTTTTACTTTAAAAGGTCCGGTCGGATTAATCAAGTCGCCGGTATTTTTATACCAAATAATTTCTCCAAAAATGGAATTCACAACGATGTCTTTTTTTCCATCGTTATCCCAGTCGGCCACGCTAAGCGTTGTGTATCCCCACTTTTCTTCGGCCGGACCCTGAATAGAACCATTTTTACCAGCCATAATCCGAATTTCAGTTCCGTTCGATTTCAGAAGTGTCGGCTCAGCCCACGACGGTTCCGTTGATTTCCCATTTATGTTTTTAATAAATGCAATGTTGCCAGCTGAGTTTCCGCTGATTATATCTTCGTTTCCATCGCCATCCCAATCCACACTAACAGGTGTTGTTAGTGCTCCAAATTTCACATTGTCAGCCTTTTGTTTCAGATAAACGGGCGATTGAAACACCGGCATACGTTTTTTTACCTTACCCGTATTTCTTACAAAAGCTACACGACCATCTTCATCACCGACCAATAAATCCATGTTTCCATCTCCATCAAAATCTACTGCAACAGGTGTAATCATTTCTACATGGAGCCTGATTACAGCACCTTTTTCGTCCAATAAATATTTACCAACTTCAAATTTCGGTGCTGTTTTACTTCCCGAATTGTTGTACCAGGTAAGTTTATCCAGAAATTCGCCACAAATAAGTTCCGGTTTTCCATCGCCGTTAAAATCGGCCATGTTCACACCCGGCGCTCCGTATGTTTCAAGAATTTTATCTCCGGCTTTTAATTTCCCGTTGTTTTTGTAAGTGCCATTTTCATTTTCGAGCCAGTACACGTATCCGCGAAGCGGTCCGTTAGTCCAGTTGCCATTTTTATCATAGGCGTTATCCCAGCCATAATCGCCCCAGTCGTCAATACCAACAAGGATATCCTGATTCTTGTCACCATCAAAATCGACATAACTCCATATATTGCTCCGAACTTTTTTAAATCCGCTACCCGGCAGTGAGTCTACCTTTATTTTCTTTTGTTTCTCGAACAGATTTTTTGTGAAATTCAAATACTCCGTTCCTTGCCTGATAACTTTTAGTTCATTATTTATATATGAAGCTTTTGTGTTTTGAAAAGCTTTGTCGGAGAGTTTTACAGAAATATTAAAAAGCGGTCGGTTTTTTGTTCCGATGTTTTTATAAAAATAGACTCCTTTATGCGGAGTGTCAGGACAGG
>JAYRXP010000385.1:0-6167 GCA_041917395.1 Paludibacter sp. | reverse complement strand
TAAGTGGTATTCCGGTGTAGTTTGTCCTGCAGGTGGTTCGTTTCGTCCATCATTTCGAACATGCGAATACCCGCAGCTGCCACCATAGGAGGTATGGAGTTTGAGAACAAATAAGGCCTCGATCGTTGGCGCAGCATATCAATAATTTCTTTTTTGCCGGTAGTAAAACCGCCAATAGCACCACCAAAGGCTTTTCCAAGCGTTCCGGTAATGATTTCTACCTTACCACGAAGGTTATAAAGTTCAGTCACTCCCCTACCCGTGTGGCCTACCACACCTGCTGAGTGCGACTCGTCGACCATAACCATGGCGTTGTATTTTTCGGCTAATGCGATTATTTTATCCAGTGGTGCCACGTTTCCATCCATCGAAAAAACGCCGTCGGTAACAATCAAACGGAAGCGCTGAGCCTGCGCAGCAATTAACTGCGTTTCCAAATCGGCCATATCAGCATTGGCGTAGCGATAACGCTGCGCTTTGCACAAGCGAACACCATCAATAATGGATGCATGATTGAGTGCATCCGAAATAATCGCATCTTGTTCGGTAAGCAGTGGTTCGAAAACACCGCCGTTGGCATCAAAACAGGCGGCATACAGAATCGCATCCTCAGTTCCAAAAAAACGGGCTACTGCAGCTTCCAATTGTTTGTGTACATCCTGCGTTCCGCAAATAAAGCGCACCGACGAAACACCATAGCCATGCGAATCGAGCGCTTTTTTAGCTGCCTGAACCAGTTCCGGATTGTTAGAGAGACCCAAATAATTATTGGCACAAAAATTTAACACTTCTTTTCCATCCGCCACCCGTATTACAGCTCCCTGAGGCGATGTGATTACACGTTCGTTTTTGAACAATCCGGCCTGTTGTATGCCACTGAGTTCTGCCTGTAAATACGATTGAAATTGCTGATACATACTGAAATGAATTTATAGTTTTATTGCCAACCTGACATTATTCAGCTATCCGTTTTCCGAAATAATGAATGAGGAGGAGCAAAAGTAGTAAATAAATGGAAAAAACCTATTCCAGTATTACCTTTTTTGTAAAACGGCTGTTGTTTCCCGAGATTTGCAGAATATATATGCCTGACTCAATATTTTTTATGTTGATTGTTGATTTATAGCCATTTAATTTGCCATTACAAACAGCAATTCCGGACGCATTATAAAGCATTAAGGATGCATTTTCAATTTTTCCGGAGTTTACAATAAGTGAACTGTTGGATTTGTTTTGATAAATATGAAAAGCATCGACAGGTGATTTAACTGAGTTTGCAAGTGAAGATAAATATGTGGATGCCAACTGAAAATCCGGAATTCCACAGCCTAATCTGTTTGTTGGATTTGCATACAAACTGCCACTCTGCTTAACAGCCTGAATTAAAGCCGGCACACTAATGTTGTTGTAACCGGATTTAGCATATTGCAAAAAACAGGCAAATATGCCAGCCATTAGCGGCGACGAATAAGAAGTTCCGTTTCCTACAGCTCTTATTCCTGAAGTATTAATATACGCCGTGGATGTTCCCATTGCGCTAATGTCCGGTTTGAGTCTGTTATCGGCAGTGGGTCCGTACGAAGTGAAAACACTGGGCTCACCTGTTGAAGTAGTAGCACCAACTGTGACAATACCCGGCGCGTCGGCAGGCACACCTATATAGTGCCAACTATCGTCTCCTTCATTTCCGGCACTGTTACAAACAACAATTCCTTTTTGAGCCGCAAGAGTAGCTGCACGACTTGCTCGTGAGTGCGTTCCATTCATATCGGAATAGGTGTAATTCATTGCAGGGTCGTCGAAAGTGGTGTACCCGAGTGAGGAGTTAGCCACGTCGGCGCCTACGCTGTCGGCAAACTCAATACCTGCAACCCAGAAATCGGTTTCGCAGGGATATTCAGTGGGTGTATATTCAGTACGGATAAGCCAAAACGAAGCATGAGGTGCCGCTCCGAGATATTGATCCGGTAGATTACCTGTCATTATGGAGAGCACATTGGAGCCGTGCGTATCCGAACCGTAAATATTAGCAACTGTTTCGGTAAAATCTTTCGTACCAAGCAATCGTCCCTGTAACCGCAGGCTGTCAAAACCCGGGTTGATATTCGCGTTTGTAAAGCCGGCATCAAGCACTGCAACATGTATGTTTTTTCCGGTAAACCCCTGATTGTGTAGATACGAAGCGTTCAGCATATTCAGTTGGGTGGCGGCTGTTCCGTAGTTAAAACTTTGAGTGTCAAATTTCGATTTACGAGCTGTAACCGGCTGAGCAACATCTCTTTTTCCCGTGTATATTGCCCATTTCACAAATGGCAGTGCACGTACCTGAGTCATAACTGACGAATCGGAAGTGAGAACTGTGACGCCATTCATCCATTTGCTCCGGCAATGTATCGTAACGCCTTTGTTGGCGATCTGAGAAATATAAGTTGCATTTACAGGCAAATCAGTGGAATCAATGGCAATATTAAAAGCTGTTCTCCGGGTTATAGCGCGTTCCGAAAGATATTCGGAAGGTGTTGAAAGCGAATAGGGAGTATTATTTTTATCAGCCAGCTGCACATAAAAATAATATTTTACAACAGCTGAAGAATTTACAACCGGAAGTAAAACTGCTATAAGCAAGGAAATTATTTTAATTCTCATAATAGCCTTCATTTTTATATTTTCACAAAAATACAATATTTGATTTCAAAACGCCGTCTTATTGTTGGTTTTTTTTCCTATTTTTGTGGGTTAATTCCAAAAATTCATTGAAAAGCAACTATACCAAACATGAGTACCGACGAAATTATTGATGCTGAAAACGAACCCGAAATAACAGAAGGTGCTGACGAACAGTTGGATACGCCCGATATTGAAGGACATTCTGCTTATAGAGTTCCTAAAATAACCGACGATGCCATTAAACATCATTTATCGGGGATGTACCAGAACTGGTTTTTGGATTATGCCTCGTATGTGATCCTGGAGCGTGCTGTACCCGATATTTACGATGGACTGAAACCTGTTCAGCGGCGTATTCTTCACTCCATGAAGCGATTGGATGATGGCCGCTACAACAAAGTGGCGAATATCGTCGGACACACCATGCAGTTTCACCCGCACGGCGATGCTTCCATCGGCGATGCGCTGGTACAGCTCGGTCAGAAAGATTTGCTTATTGATTGCCAGGGAAACTGGGGAAATATACTTACAGGCGATGGTGCTGCTGCTCCGCGTTATATCGAAGCGCGACTTTCGAAGTTTGCACTGGAAACTGTTTTCAACCCAAAAACCACCGAGTGGCGCTCATCGTACGACGGTCGCAACAAAGAACCGGTTGCTTTACCTGTTAAATTTCCGCTTTTGTTGGCTCAGGGTGTCGAAGGTATTGCAGTAGGTTTAAATTCGAAAATTCTTCCGCACAACTTCAACGAACTTTGCGATGCTTGTGTTGCTTACCTGAAAGGTGAAGATTTTGTGCTTTATCCCGATTTTCAGACCGGAGGCTCAATTGATGTGGCCAAATACAACGATGGTGAACGTGGCGGAGCTGTAAAAGTTCGTGCCAAAATCAGCAAAATCGATAATAAAACACTGGCAATTACCGAAATTCCTTTTGGCACAAACACCTCAAAACTAATTGATTCTATCATTAAAGCCAGTGAAAAAGGGAAAATCAAAATCCGTAAGGTAGATGATAACACATCGGCTAACGTAGAAATTCTGGTTCAGTTACAACCAGGCATTTCGTCGGATAAAACCATTGATGCGCTTTACGCTTTTACCGACTGCGAACTGAGTATTTCGCCCAACTGCTGCGTGATTCACAACAACAAGCCGCGTTTTATGGGTGTTAGCGAAATGTTGCGCATTTCGGCCGACCACACCAAAGATTTGCTGCAGGCCGAACTCGAAATTCAGAAGGCGGAACTTCTGGAGCAACTGTTTTTCACTTCGCTCGAAAAAATATTTATCGAAAACCGCATTTACAAAGATAAAGGTTTTGAAGAAAGCGCCTCACAGGACGAAGTTATCGCACACATTGACAAGAGATTAGAGCCATTCAAGAAGGATTTCATCCGTGAAGTAACACGCGAAGATATTCTGAAACTGCTCGAAATAAAAATGATGCGTATCACTAAATTCGACACCGAAAAGGCAAACGATACGCTTATTTCGCTTCAGAAGAAAATTGATGAAGTAAATTATCAACTTGGTCATTTGGTGGAATATACCATTTTCTGGTTCGAAAATCTGAAAAATAAATACGGGAAAGATTATCCGCGCCGCACTGAAATCCGTAATTTCGAAACCATTGTAGCTGCTAAAGTGGTGGAAGCCAACGAAAAACTGTATGTAAATCACGAAGAAGGATTTATCGGAACAGCCCTTCGCAAAGATGAATTTGTATGCAACTGTTCGGATATCGACGACATTATTATTTTCTTCAAAGACGGAAAATATAAAATTGTAAAAGTGGCTGACAAACTGTTTGTCGGAAAGAATATCCTGCATCTTGACGTATTCAAGAAAAACGACAAACGCACCATTTACAATGTTGTTTACCGCGACGGAAAGTCAGGGCCGACCTACATTAAACGCTTTGCGGTGAATGGCATTACGCGCGATAAAGAATACGACATTACACAGGGAACAGCCGGCTCAAAAGTGCTTTATTTCACTTCGAATCCCAATGCTGAGGCCGAGGTTATCCGTGTGACACTAAAACCAAAACCCCGCCTTTTCAAGCTGGTATTCGAAAAGGATTTCAGCGATATAGCCATAAAAGGACGTCAGTCGATGGGAAACCTGCTTACAAAAAACGAAGTTCAGAAAATTGCGTTGAAACAGAAAGGCGGATCGACACTCGGAGGCCGACAGGTTTGGTTCGACCGCGATGTACTGCGACTGAACTACGACAACCGTGGCGAATATTTAGGCGAATTCCTGAGCGAAGATTTAATTCTGGTGGTTTCGGGAAAAGGAGAATATTACACTTCGAACTTTGATCTGAACAACCACTACGAAAAAGATATTGTGACAATTGAAAAGTTTGACAGCAATAAAGTCTGGTCGGTTGCGCTCTACGATGCCGAACAGAAATTTTATTACCTGAAACGTTTTCAGTTTGAGGCAAGTTCCAAAAAACAGAACTTCATTGGCGAAAACCCTGAATCGCGTCTGATGTTAATGTCCGATGCCGATTATCCCCGTTTCGAGGTGGTATTTGGCGGAAACGACGCTTACCGCGAAGCTCTGGTAGTTGATGCCGAAGAATTTATAGGCGTCAAGAGTTTTAAAGCCAAAGGAAAACGCTTGACAACATACGAAGTGGAAGCTATCAACGAACTGGAAGCAGTGCGGTTTAAGCCAAAACAGGAACCCGCGGAAACACCTGAAGAAGATAACGCGGAAGTAACCGATGAAAATGAGGAGAACGATGAATCGCAGAATGAGGAAACTCCAATTTCGGAAGAAAAAGAAGCGATTGCTGAACAGAAACCAATAACGAAAAAAACTGAAAAACCTGCTCCTGAACCTGAACCGACAGTTGTTGAAGAACCGGTTGTTGTAAAAACTCAACTTCCCGAAATAGCAGTGGTGGAAGATGAAGACCAGATTGAGGCAGCTCCGCTAAGACCCAGAAAAGCAAAAAGTCCAACATCTTCGAAGACGAAAAACATTGAATCGGAAGACGAAAACGACGGTCAGCTTTCACTTTTTTAAGTGAGATAAACTATATAAAAAAAGAGTGTGTCCAATAGATTTTTTGGACACACTCTTTTTTTGATTTAACCACCGGCATTTTACTCAATCTTATATTCCACAAAAGCCTCGATGGCTTCGTAGCTTGCCAATCCCAGTTGGTTGTACAGTTTTGCGGTGGCCTGATTACGGTCTTCGGCACGTTGCCAGAACAGGCGTTCGTCGTTGCCCAGATAAGGTGCACTTTCCATCTGCGATTGGTGTTTGAGAATGGAGTTGCGTTTACGCCGTAACTGCTCCGGACTGATAGGCACAGCCATTTCGATGTGATCAATTTCCCATTCGGCCCATGCGCCGCGATACATCCAAATCCGGCATTCTTTCATCCATTCGGTGGCTTTTAGTTCGTGAATGGCAGCCAAAGCAGCATCCAGACATACTTTGTGCGTTCCGTGCGGGTCGGCAAGGTCGCCGGC
>JAYRXP010000384.1:0-2841 GCA_041917395.1 Paludibacter sp. | reverse complement strand
TACGAGCTTCCTCCAGAGCTTTTTCTTTTACATCTTCTGCTTTTTTGGTAACTTCTTCCACTACTTTATCTTTTACGTTGGTTACCATTTCGGTCATCGTATTTTTCAGATCGAGCTCCACTGTCGGCTTCTGAAACGTACCTCCCATTTTGAAACTGATGGTAGATAGCTTTCCGAGATTAAGTTTGTCCGGCAATTGCACTTTTCCCTGATAGGCAATGCTTTTGTCGAGCCCGGTACTTCCTCCCAAAAGGAAATTAACATCTTTAATCTTGAAATTGAACGGTTTGGTGGTCAGTTTGCCATCCTGAATACTAAAGTGCAGTGCCAGATCCTTTATTGTCATTGGTATCAGATCCGATTTGTTCAGTTTCGACACGAGCGCATCAACTGCCGGAACATTTTTAAGGCCTACCTGTTCTGTTTGAAATGCACCTCCTCCGAAAATTGTTGCCAAATCGGGCATCATGTCACTTTTGAGTAAACTGTTGAAATTAAGCGTTGTCGAAAACTTACCGGCTGCTTTGCCTAGTATCGGGGCAAATTTCTGAAGTGTTTCTATTTGTGAGAATATTTCTTTAAATCCGACTTCCTTTATCTGCATTTCGAAGTTTACTTTTGGTTTCAGCGTGTCGGCAGTGCTGTATAAACCATTCATAACCAATGCTCCTCCAAATCCGTTCAAAGCCACATCTTTCAGTTTCAGTTCGCTGTTTGCTGCTATAAGTTGCCCTTTTACATTGGTGAACTGCATTTTTTCGTACAGCAACTGTTTTACATTGGCCTGCATATTGAAGTCAATATTGGCTGGAATCCGGATAATATTCATGGGTGCCGAACTGCTATCGGTTTTCGCCGGTTCAGCCGATTTCGTCATAAAGTCGTTTGCATTCAGGTAATTCGATGTCAGGTTCAGATTTCCTTTCAAAGTCTTGTTATGCAGGGCGTAGGCTATGAAATTTTCGAGCCGGCCTGTTGCCGAAAGATCATTTTTTCCAATCTTTATGTTGAGAGTCGGAAGGTCTACGTAGCGGTTGTTGAATATCATTCGGGCATTGTTTACAACAATTTTCTGCGGAAATGCACTTGTTTCTGCCTGCAGGTTATTCACATTCATAGCGCCCGAGAAGTTTATTTTATCAAAGTTGTTCTGCTCCACATCCAACTGACGGGCAGCCAGTTTAAGATTCATGTCGAATAATCCGTTCAGCGATGTTTTATCATCAAGCGGATAGACTTCTTTTATCATGCCGAGATTGATTTTTCCGGTGGCATTCATTGCAACATAGGTATTTGTCATTGGGTTTTCGACGTGCATACTTGCTTTAAAAGGATTGCCTCCAAGCACAAACGAAAATTCGGATACATCAATTTTTGTTTCGTCGAGCGTTCGTCCCGGATTTTTTACCTGCGCATCGATTTGTATGTTTTGTACCGATTTGGGCAACGATGGATACTGAAACCAACCATTACGGGCTTTGATTTTGAGGTCGAAAGCAGGGTAAAAATCACCAATATACAGCCCTTTAACCGTTCCGGCCATTTCAAAATCTCCTCCGGTTTTAATATCTTCGAACGAATTGGCATAAAACGCCGGAACCAGCGAAAGTATAGACTTAAAGTCTGTTTTGTCCGTTTTAAGAGCAATATCCATATCCCAGCCATCCGGAACGCTTTTCAGCCATCCATCAAATTTGAATGGAATCTCATTCAGCTGCGATTGATTTTCGCTGAAAATAAATATCTTTTTATTGAGATTGGCATTTATATTGGCGTCAATCGATGCTTTTGCTTTTGATAGGTAAGCCATACCATCCCAGATAAAACTCAGCGAATCGCAGGTGGTTTTTGTAACTAACTTAGAACTATCGGCCGTAAAGTCGCCCGATGTGGTATGGTTTAGGCCTTTGAAAATAAATTTCATGTTGGCCGATTCGTAGCTATAACTTACATCGGCATTATTGATGTTGAATTCTTTCAGTTTCCAGTGAAAATTCATGGCAGATGTGTCGGCGGTTGCAGTGGAGTCTGTTTTCCATATCTCCCAGTTGGCCTTTCCGTTTGGCAAAACCCTGACAGCCACCTTCGAATAGTTAAATTCGAGCTTGCGAATATCATAGCCGTTATCTCCGAACAAACTTTTGATATTAATAATCAGATTAATGTCCTTACTGAAAATAAGTGTGTCCTTTGCAAATTCATTTTTCCCTACAATGCGGAAGTCTTCTAATTTTACCGAAACGTTTGGGAAATTTCGAATAAAACTCATATTCACATTCGAAAATTCAATTTTGGCATCAAGCATTGTGCTGAGTTCCTTTTTTGCTTTTACCTCAATTTCGTTTTTAAACAGGAACGGAAGTGATGCAAGCACTGTAAAAATTACAAACAGTGTAGCTGCGGCGTAAATAAATATTTTCTTCAACATGTTGTTTATTAGTGTTTTTAATGTGTTTGCCTAATGGTTTGGATGTGTTTTGCGATTCTGATTCACAAAGATACTATTTTGTAAATATAAAAAACAAACGATATGCAAAAATAGCTCTTTAAATCCATTGATTGTGCGAAAATTATCATTTTAACGATAAAGAACTGCATTTGGTTTGATTAAAAAAAGTGAAATAACTTGTTTTTGAGAAATCTATTTGTATATTTGCATATAAAATAATTTACAAACCCTCAAAACAAACAAATGCCTATTGTCTGAAATTACTCTGAACCCCTAAATTTAGAAGTAATGAAAAATCTAAATCAGTTAGCTGACGAACAGTTGGTTAAGTTGTATGAAGATGGCAACAATGAGGCATTCGAAATCCTTCTTTCAAGGTACAAATCAAAAGT
>JAYRXP010000383.1:0-2139 GCA_041917395.1 Paludibacter sp. | reverse complement strand
GTCGGTTTGCTGACCTGTTCCATCCAATGTACACGATCCGGAATTAATTAAATGAATTGCACCATTTTTCATTATGCCATCGGGTTTCCAACCGCTTACTCTTTCAATTGCTTCGGGGCTCCAGTAAGTACGAACATCGGCAAAAATCTGTGCTGTATTTGTCAGTAAATGTCCGAATAACATACTTATACCGTTTAAATGATCATCCTCGGTTGCAAATGTGAAGGCTTCGCGAATACCATTCCAATCGAATGATGAATTAAGAATAGCTTCCGAGAAATCGCCGTTTGGCAAAAAGTCCGTCCACTGACGTTGTCCCTGAAAACCTCCGGCAATGGCGTTATGTCCCATGGCTTCTTCTCCAAATCCCATTTCGGCGAGTTTTGGATTTCCAATCATCAAATCGCGCATTATCAAAGTCATCTTCACCACATATTCCCAATCTCTGTCTTTTTGTTCGCGATTGCGTTTCAAATGTTCGGGATTATAATCTTCACCTTCGTTTTTAATGCAATTTTGTTTTGTCCAAAGCATAGCTTTTTCAAACTCATCTTTGTCATAAATTTCGAGTTGAATACGACGGATAATTTCAGCCGAATCGATATATTCTGCCCTTAATCCTAAGTACTCTTGTAAAAATTCAGGATTAATAATAGAGCCGGCAATACCCATAGAAACAGAGCCAATAGCGAGGTAAGATTTACCTCTCATAATGGCAACAGCCAAACCTGCTTTGGCGAAACGAAGTAACTTTTCCTGAACATCAGCAGGAATTTCAGTAGTTCCGGCATCCTGAACATCGTGTCCGTAAATGCCAAATGCGGGTAATCCTTTTTGGTTGTGTGCCGCCAAAGCTGCTGCCAAATAAACGGCTCCCGGACGTTCAGTTCCGTTAAATCCCCAAATGGCTTTGGGAATAAGCGGATTCATATCAATGGTTTCCGAACCATAACACCAACAGGGTGTTACCGAAAGGCTCAATCCTACGTTTTCTCTTTCAAATTTTGCAGCGCAATCGGCTGCTTCTTTTACGCCACCGATGCAGGTATCGGCAATTACACATTGTACAGGTGAACCATCGGGGTAACGAAGATTTTCTTCGTAAAATTTTGCAGCAAGTTTTGCCAGATTCATTGTTGTATCTTCGAGTGATTCTCTGATACCTCCGCGACGACCGTCGATGATAGGACGAATGCCTATTTTTGGATAATTATTCATTTTTTGTTGTTTTGTTTTATGTGTTTATTAATAAATGAGATCTCTGAAGTTTTTTACTCTGTGAAAAGTGATCATGTTTGTTTCGTGAGCGCTGTAGGAGTTGGGATCGCCACTGCGCGAAAGAATTACAATGTCATTTCCATCAAAATCCATGGCTGCATAACTACGGGCTTCTTTCTGAGTGGCTCCAATGGCTACCACACCTGCAAAACACCAGTCTACCATGTTTTTTGAGAAATGAAGAACAAGACGGTTTCGTTCGCCGTAAGCCAAATCGTGACGGTCGGAGGCAAGCAATTCCGCTTTAGTCATAGAATCAGTTGATTGATTGGATAACAGCCAATAGGTTTTGGTGCTTGCATCGTAAAGAATATGAAAGCGGTTATGTCCACCGGGAAGAGGCAGAAACAGAATTTTTTTACCCGAAGGAACAGTTTCAAGCATTGTTGTCATTGTTCCATCGGCATTTTCCACCACTTTACAAACGGCTCCGTAGTTAGTCATACCAGTCAGCGAACGCAGGAAAATATGGAAAGTACTTCCCGAATCGTCGTACCAGTAATGATTCGGATCCAGAATCTGAACCACGTTTCCTTCGGCCCAACCCATAGGCGAAAAACTTCTTCCAGGAGCAATAATGCTTCTGTCGGGATAAGTTTGTGGGTAAAAAGGCAGTCCGAAAAAATCAATTTTAGGCGTATTTTCGCGATAACAGGGAATTAAATCTCCAAAATCGAGTACGCTTGAAAATGTCCAGCTTGCAGCTTTAGTCAGGTCGTCAGTAATTTTTCCGCGAAGTAACACCGGTGCTTTTTCACCTGCTCCCCAGGCATTTATAACTCTGACACGTAATTCCATTTCCAAATATACATTTCCGTTTGCATACCAAACATTGGCTGCGGTTTGTTGCCAGTTTTTGTC
>JAYRXP010000382.1:0-1600 GCA_041917395.1 Paludibacter sp. | reverse complement strand
TTTTTGAGATTCAACGACTTGATATAAGGCACAAAAACCGTAGAACCATAAAGATGGTCAACCGGAATGTTGAAGAAGCCCTGAATCTGGTCGGCATGGAGGTCCATGGTGATAATACGGTCGACGCCTGCTACACTAAGCATATCGGCAATAAGCTTGGCGCCGATTGAAACGCGCGGTTTATCTTTTCTGTCCTGACGAGCCCAGCCGTAATACGGAATTACCGCTATAATTTTGTAAGCAGAAGCACGTTTGGCTGCATCAATCATTAGCAAAAGTTCCATCAGATTATCCGAATTAGGGAAGGTAGACTGTACCAGATAAATGTACTGACCACGAATCGATTCTTCGAAAGAAACTGAAAATTCGCCATCCGAAAAATGTTCAATTTTCATTTTTCCAAGTGGACAACCTAAACTTTTTGCAATTTTCTCAGCCAGATACCTGCTGTTGGTACCTGAAAAAATCTTGAAGGATGAATCTAAAGACATTTGTTGCAATTTTGCGGGTTGGAATTTTTTTTGCAAAAGTACTTATTTTTCTCATAAATTACATCTGTTTTTTCAATAAAAAAAATAATGTTTGGAAAAGGAATAATTATTCAGAGATGTTTGTGCATGTAGCAATTATTGTTCGGTCAAGTCCCAACTGAGTGGTGTATGTATTTACGCAAACGTTTGAAATGAAATTTATTTAGATTTTACAGATTTAAAATTCTGAAATTATCAATTAGCATTACTTTTGATTTCAGATTAATTCAGTCAAAATATTATTGTCTGTAAAACTAAAAATGAACGTATGAAACGAGTGTGTTTTACAAACATTATTTTTTTTTGAAAATTGTGTCATGCGAGTTCCATGTGACAACTGAAAAACAAATTATTTACACATGAAAATTCATTTTAAAATATCTTACTTTACATTTTGGGGGCAGCGTTTGTTGATTACGGGCAATATCCCTCAACTTGGTAGTGGCGATTTGAAAAAGGCCTTATCGCTCACATTCCAGCCAAACGAGTTTTGGATGGGCGAATTGACTGTTGATGCTGACAATGTGGATGTTATTCGTTATAAATACATTTTGTATAACGAAAATAACGGACAATATCTCGAGGAATGGGGCGATGAACGGGAGTGTGTTTTAAGCGATAAAAGTGTAGATAATTTGTTTTGTTACGATACGTGGAATGCTCCGTCGGCGATCGAAAATACATTTCTTACGGCGCCGTTTAAAAATGTTTTGTTGCGCGACGAACATGAGATTTCCGAACAAAAGAAGACCTCAAAGATTACACATACCTTTAGCGTGTCAGCGCCTACGATTCCTGCCAATACAGTGGTTTGTCTGGTTGGAGATAGTGTAAAGACCGGCAGTTGGTCGGTGGCAAAGCCAATAATTCTGAACAAAGTATCTTCAGGATCATGGGAAGTGAGTCTCGATTTGTCGCGGGAACAAAAGGAACTTCATTATAAATACGGATTATTTGATCCTGAAGACAATAAATTTTGTTGTTTTGAGACGGGAAACGACAGAGTTGCACCTGTTTTTAACGCAAAAAAAACAGTTGTAACGTTGAATGATGGTTTTATAAGGTTACAG
>JAYRXP010000381.1:0-5527 GCA_041917395.1 Paludibacter sp. | reverse complement strand
GCCGCTGTAGCCGATGCTACCCCAGCCAGGAACTGCCGTCTTTTGAATCCTAAACTCTCCATTGAACTTACACTATTCGACAAATCGCTGGTCGGAGAAGGTCGAATTTCACTAAAATCCTTAATACGACACTTTCATTTAATGTCGGTCAGACCGATACAATTTCTGCAACCGTAAACTATGTGGGCGATTTGTCGAATATCCCTTCCAAATGGACCGTAGCCGACACCACTGTGGTGAGTATTATTTCGGAAGGCAAAGGTGCTGTTAAAGTAGGTAGCTCCGAATCTTCCATCGAAAAAAATCTGGTTGTTAAGGCCAAAAAATCGGGTACAACAAAAGTTACATTGTCGATTGATGGAAAAACCATTGACTGTGACGTAACTGTTATAATGCGTAAATTTACATTTTCCAAAATCATTGCCAGTAACTATGGCGACTCATACGATGTTGGAACCAATAATTTCGAAATTGTACTTTACGAAAACACAATGAGTTTAAACAGTCAGGGCCAGCTTACAGGAGATGGCAACTTTGTGGTTCTGGATTATAACGTTCCGCTTACACAGAATTCCTTCGTTGCCGGCGACTTTACACCTGCCGAAAGTGGTGAAGCGTTCACTTTTACACCCGGTTATTACTACGAAGATAATGAAAACTATTATTTTTCGCTGTTTATCAACACGGAGAAAAAGGTCAGGACAATAAATCTGGTTACTGATGGGAATTATAAAATAACTGCTACCGAAACCGGATTTTCCATAACCGGAGAACTTGTGCTTGATAATGGTGAAGTCATTCAGTTTGAGTATGCCGGAAATCCGACAATTGCAGATATGCGCGATGCAGATCCGGTAAATCCTGTTCTTACACATGGAATGTTGCATTATTATGGCGATTTTTATAAATCGACCAAGTCGAATAATATGATGGTTTATCTGGCTTCAGCCAGTCTTAACTTTAATGACACAACCACAAAAGGTGATATTCTTGCGCTTGAAGTGAACGTCCCTTCTGCGGTAACCGATTCGTTGCCAAACGGAACGTACAATTTTGTGAATTTTCCGCAAAACCTGACACAACTTCCGGTTTCTGATTTTGTTCCGTTTACGTTAGTTCCGCCATTTTATGATTCGGAAGGAAACGAATACGGATCGTGGTTTTATGGCGAAAACACAACGAAAAAGCTGAAAACAGGCTCAATTACAGTCCAAAAAACAGGAACAAAATCGTATCAGATAGGTTATGAGTTTTACGACCGTTTCGGTGCAAAAGTATCGGGAACTTTTAATGGCGATTTGGAATATACCAACAAAATCAAGGCTGCCTCGGGTGTGAAAATAGCAAAAGTTCCTGCAAACGGGAAGGCTAATAAAGTAAATGGCATGCGTATAAATGCCATAAAGAGCAAAAAAGCTGCATTTAATTATTGATGATAAATGTCTGACAAAAATAAAAAGCGGATTAACCAACAGGCTAATCCGCTTTTCTTTATTCATAAAAACGATTACTGCACTTTATATACGTCAACGTGCTCTACATCAAATGTTTTGATAAATGCAGCGTGACGACGAACTTCCACTTCGGCAAAGTTCAGATACACTTCGGCCGAACGGCGGAACTGATCTTCGGTATCGCGGCTGGCATCGATAAGCAACAGGTAACCCATGATAATGTGTCCTCCCATTTCTACCAAGCGACGGCTCTGGAAATCGAGGTATTCCTGATTTTTGGTGTCGTTTACGCGTGTAACTGAATTGGCAAAAAGGTTTGTCATTATTTGCAGGCGTTTGCGGAACGAAGTAAATTCCGGTTTGATAAACTGGCTATCGTATTCCTTAATCATTTTCAGATAATTGCCTGTGGTTACGTGGCGGATTGCCGCTACTACCTGAAGCTGTGAAGTTCCTTCGTAAATAGTCATGATGCGCGCATCGCGGAAATGACGTTCGCAGGCATAATCTTTCATAAAGCCCGAACCACCATGAATCTGAATCGAATCATAAGCGTTTTGGTTCGCATATTCGCTCGAGAACATTTTCAGCATTGGAGTCAATGCATCAGCCAGTTTCAGATATTCTTTGTATTCCGCTTTTTCTTCCGGAGTCAGTTTGCGTTCAGCCTCAATAGCTTCGTAAGCTTTGTAAACATCCACAAAGCGTGTTGTTTCGTAAAGCAATGCGCGAGAAGCATCTAATTTAGCTTTGATAATTGAAAGCATTTCAAATACTGCCGGGAATTCAATAATGGCTTTGCCAAACTGACGACGCTCGCGGGCATAATTCAATGCCTCGTTGTAAGCTGCCTCCGAAAGTCCGGTAGACTGAGCTCCGATACCAAGACGGGCACCGTTCATCAATGACATTACATATTTAATAAGCCCCATGCGGCGGGTACCAACCAGTTTAGCAGGTGTGTTGTTGAAAACCAGTTCGCAGGTTGGAGAACCTTTGATGCCAAGTTTGTTTTCGATACGACGAACTAATACCGTGTGGTCATGTTTATTGTCGGCTACAAAATACGAAAGTCCACGACCGTCGGTAGTTCCGTCTTCCGAACGTGCCAATACCAGTTTAATCTGAGCATCACCATTGGTAATAAAGCGTTTTACGCCGTTCAAATACCACATGCCATCAGCTTCGTTGTAAGTAGCTTTCAATTGCACTGCCTGAAGGTCAGAACCGGCATCTGGCTCGGTTAAATCCATCGAACAGGTTGCACCTTCGCATACGCGTGGCAGGAATTCAGCTTTAATTTCGTCAGAAGCAAACTCTGCAATAGTCTCAGCGCAGTCCTGCAATCCCCAAATGTTGGCAAAGCCCGCATCAGCGCGCGAAACCATTTCGCCCGACATAACGTAGGCTACCATTGGGAAGTTCAATCCGCCGTACTGACGTGGAAGTGTAATGCCATAAACACCAGCCTGAGTCAGTGCATCATGGTTTTCCTGAGTTCCGCGGGCATAAATTACACGGCTGTTTTCGACTTGAGGACCGTCGTGGTCAACGCTTTCGGCATTAGGAGCAATAATGTCCGAGCAAATTCCACCAATGATTTCGAGTACTTTTTCGTAACTGTCAATAGCATCTTCGTGGTCGCGAACGGCATAATCATAGTTGTCTTTTTCAGCAAAGTTGCGCTCCTTGAGGGCAACGATTTTTGGCATCAGCGGATGCGAAAGCTGAAATTTTATTGCGGGATTATCGTTGAAAAAATTCATCTTATTTACTGTTTTTCTTGTAATACTTAATCATTTTTGGCAATACCTCTTCGATGCTTCCGGTAATTACATAGTCGGCAATAGCATTGATAGGAGCTTTCGGGTCATTGTTTATGGCAATAATCATGGCACTTTCCTGCATACCTGCAATGTGCTGAATCTGACCTGAAATACCACAGGCAATGTATAGTTTGGGGCGAACAGTAATACCTGTTTGGCCAATCTGACGTTCGTGTTCGGCAAAGCCGGCATCCACAGCTGCGCGCGAAGCACCAACTTCGGCTCCGAGCGTTTCGGCTAAGTCGTACAACAGTTTGAAATTTTCGGCACTTCCCACACCGTAGCCACCCGAAACAATAATCGGAGCGCCTTTGATGTTCAGTTTCGATTTTTCCATGTGACGTTCGATAACTTCGACCACAAAATCGGTATCGGCCACGTATTTGGCAACATCCAGTTTTACGGTTTTACCTACGTGTTTGGCGTTTCGGATTTCTTTTTTCATCACACCTTCGCGTACGGTTGCCATTTGCGGACGACAATCGGGGTTTACGATAGTAGCCACAATGTTTCCACCAAATGCCGGACGAATCTGATACAGCAGATTTTCGTAGGTTTTGCCTTGTTTTTTGTCTTCGTACGTTCCTATTTCGAGCGAGGTACAGTCGGCAGTTAAACCACTGAACAATGCCGAAGAAACACGCGGACCCAAATCGCGGCCAATGGAAGTAGCTCCCATAAAGGCAATCTGAGGTTTTTCTTCTTTGAAAAGATTTACAAGCAAAGAAGTGTGAGGAAGTGTTGTGTAGGGAGCCAGACGTTTGTCGTCAGCCAGATACAAAGTATCAACTCCGTACGGAAAAACCTGCTCTCCGATTTTGTCGAGCTGGTAACCGGCGGCTACTGCTTCGAGTTTGCATTTTAACTGATCGGCCAGGGTGCGTCCCTTGGTGAGCAGCTCAAGACTAACATCGCCTACGATGCCGTCTTCTATTTCGAGATATACAAAAAGGTTATTCATTTATTTAATGTGTTAATTTGATAATGAGATAATGTGCTAATGTGCCAATATGAATAATTTGCCAATTTGAATTGAATAAGCAATTAATTATTGGCACATTGATGTATTATCCAATAGTGTGGTTAGCAATTAATTCTTTCATCAAATCTTCTATCTCGTCGTCAGCAGCCGTAAGTTTTTTGCTTTCTTTTGCTGTGAAGACAACACTTTCGATTTGTTTTACTTTGGTTGGCGAACCGGTAAGTCCGAGCCATTGTATATCGTGCTCAATATCGCTAACACCCCATTCAGGAATATTTAAATAAGGATGTACGTTGTACAAATCGGTATAATCTGAGCCGGCATCCTGTTTTTCGGTAAGTGTGGCGGCGCGTTTGTATTTCAGTGTGAGTTTTGCATGGCGCGGACGGCATTCAGGAGCTGAACCATTTACGGTTACAACCATAGGAAGCGGGCCTTTTACAACTTCAATACCACGTTCAAGGCGGCGTTTTACTGTAATTTTATTTGCTGAACAGTCAATGATTTCTTCAGCGTACGTAATTTGTGGTAATCCAAGTTTTTCGGCCACCTGAGGGCCAACCTGAGCGGTATCACCGTCAATAGCCTGACGACCGCAAACTATTACATCAATTTTACCCATTTTGCGAATGGCACAAGCAAGTGCATACGAAGTTGCGAGGGTGTCTGATCCGGCAAATTCACGTCCGCTTAATAAAATACCGCCATCGGCGCCGCGATACATACTTTCGCGAATGATTTCGGCTGCACGTGCAGGACCCATGGTTAGTACATGTACGGTTGCACCAGCAATTTTGGATTTCAAACGAAGTGCCTGTTCCAATGCGTTTAAATCTTCAGGATTGTAAATGGCAGGAAGCGCGGCACGGTTAACAGTTCCATCGGCTTTCATGGCATCCTTTCCCACATTGCGCGTATCGGGCACTTGTTTGGCAAGAACTACAATTTTAAAACTCATTTCTATATTATTTTTGGTTAATAATTTGTTCTGTGATTCTTAGTTATATGAATAACTCAAACTATATAATTTGCTGAAAATCAATTTTAATCGTTCCTGCTAAGGGTAGGCTTTTTTTGAACACGCAAATTTAGCAGTTTTTGCCGAACCTGCAAGCTAAACCTGCACAAAATTGCATAAATGTGCAATAAATTTTTGCTTCAATAATGCATGAAAAAAATAAGTGCGGGACTTTTCACAAAGTCTCGCACTCGAATAGGTATTAGTTTTTTTAAGGTATAAAAAAGATTGTGTTGTTTAGTTAACG
>JAYRXP010000380.1:0-8127 GCA_041917395.1 Paludibacter sp. | reverse complement strand
TACAAACTGAAAGATGACCCAACTTCCAAATATTACGGAACGACAAATGGTAAACCGGCTGTTATAGTGCTTTGTACGCATTGGCACGATGCACGAACCACCTACAATCCGGCCATTCGGGTGTTGGCGCGAAAATGGAATTTACCTCTTGTAGAATGGGATACAAATATCGGTTTTACAAAAGATGTGTTGGAAAACGGAGTGCAACCAAGTCTTCAGTATGCAAAAGATACCGAAGTGATAAATGGCGTGACCTATGCCTGGCATCCTTTGCGAGGTCAGGAACAACCGATACAGAAAAAGCTTTCGGCGGTTTTTAATGCAGCTATGGAAAAAGTTGTGGGTGTAATTCCCGTTAGTGCTACGGTATCTGCCAAATCAAAGGCCATTCTTTCGGGCGAAACAGCTGTTGTGAATGTTACCTTTACCGGATTAGCACCGTGGAGTTTCAATTATAAAGTAAACGGACAAGTTCAATCGCTTACAAATGTAACAGATAATCCATTGAAGTTGAGCTTTAATATCCCGAATGGTCAAAGTCTCGAAGTTGAACCTGTTTCGGTTTCAAATAATTCTGTTTCGTCAGGAACTGTCGGCGGTCTGGCATCCATTTCCATAGCCGACAAAATTCTGAATCCGGTTTACGATGCGTATGTGCATCAGGCTAACAAAACAACTACCTACACCACCGATCAATATGTACAGGTAAAAACCACGACCGATAATTATTCGCGCGAAGCTTTTTTCACGTTCAATCTAAGTAATATCTCAACTACCGACGAAAAAATTATTTTCCGTGCTTATTTTTACCAAAATGTTTATCCGGCAAATGCAGCTCTCATCGAAAATCATTTAGTGGAAATTGCTGGAAATACGAATTCGTATTCCTCGTTATCATGGAATACCAAACCAACAGATATGGTCAAAATTGGTGAAACGCTTATTTATCCGACAGATATGGGAGGTTATGCAAGCTGGGATATTACCGACTGGGTAAAAACGCAGCTAAACGCAGGTAAAACAGTGGCAACTCTTGGTCTTAAAGTTATAAATAACGGCAGTGGCTTGTTGTATTTTTACTCGGGTGAGTCTGCTACTAACAAACCTCAACTCATTATTGACAGTGCTGTCGGAACCGGAATAGCTCAAAAAAAAGAGGACGGTTTTAAACTGAGCCAATCCGAAAATAAACTTCATATCTTTTCGGATAAAACAATTCAGTCTGTAAATATAGTGGATGCCAATGGCAGATATGTGTTTAAAAAATACAATATTAATCAGGCAAATACCGTAGCAGATGTATCTTTGTTACCTGCCGGATTATATCTTCTCAAATGTGCCGCCGATAATCAAATAATTATTCGAAAATTCGTAAAGTAAGTAGCGCTACAAATACCCACATCGTATTATTTGTACATACTAAAAATAAAATCTCATGAAAAGAATTTCAGTTATCTCTATTTACTTCTTAGTAGTTGTCATTTCTGTTTTTGCACAAACGAAAACCAGCAAAGACGAAGAAAAATTTATCAATAATTTGTTGCACCGAATGACTCTCCAGGAAAAGTTGGGTCAGATGAACCAAACACATTTCAATACCACTGTTGATAGTATGTGCATGAAAGTACGCAATAGCGAGTTAGGCTCATTACTAAATATCGATCCTAAATTAGTCAACCAAATTCAACGCACGGCGGTTAAAGAATCACGTTTAGGCATTCCACTTATTATTGGTCGTGATGTGATTCATGGATATAAAACTGTATTCCCAATTCCACTCGGTCAGGCGGCATCATTTAATCCGCAAGTACCCGAAAATGGTGCGCGTGTGGCAGCTACCGAGGCTCGTCAACAAGGAATTACGTGGACATTTGCTCCCATGCTCGACATTTCGCGTGATGCACGTTGGGGACGAATTGCCGAAAGTTTAGGAGAAGATCCCTATTTGACAAGTGTTATGGGAGCTTCGATGGTTCGTGGTTTTCAGGGAAAAAGTTTGAGAGACAACAACGCTATGGCGGCTTGTGTAAAGCATTTTGTTGGTTACGGAGCTGCCGAAGGAGGGCGTGATTATAATTCAACCAATATTCCTGTTCGATTACTTCGCAATGTATATTTGCCTCCTTTCCAAAAAGCCATTGAAGCGGGAGCTGCTACTGTTATGACCTCGTTCAACGATAATGATGGTATTCCTTCGTCAGGAAATGACTTTTTGCTTCGTACTGTTCTTCGCAACGAATGGAAATTCGATGGTTTTGTGGTTTCGGATTGGGAATCCATGTCGGAAATGATTAAACACGGTTATGCTCAGGATAAAAAGGATGTAGCCCGCGTTTCGTTGAAAGCGGGTATGGATATGGAAATGGTAAGCGAAACGTATGTTGATTATGTAAAAGAGCTGCTCGCCGAGAAAAAAGTGTCGATGAAAGACGTAGATAATGCTGTACGAAATATTTTACGCATAAAATACCGGCTTGGTCTTTTTGAAAATCCATACGTTGACGAAAAAGCGGTATCAACAATATACGCTCCCGATCATTTAAAAAAAGCACGTCAGGCCGCTGTTGAGTCTGCTATTTTGCTGAAAAACGACAAGGCAATTTTACCACTGAAATCAACAACAAAAATTGCCGTGATTGGTCCAATGGCTAATGCGGCGCACGATCAAC
Source organism: Paludibacter sp. (assembly GCA_041917395.1). Lineage (GTDB taxonomy): Bacteria > Bacteroidota > Bacteroidia > Bacteroidales > Paludibacteraceae > Paludibacter. The sequence continues at coordinate 5,458 of JAYRXP010000380.1, read as the reverse complement.
TCGGTACATGGTCGTTCGATGGTGATAAAAACAAAACAGTGACTCCGTTAAAGGCGCTTCAAACGGAATATTCGAATATAAATTTCGTATATGAACCGGGATTAACTTATTCGCGTGATAAAAATACAAATTTCGAAAAAGCTATTTTAGCTGCTAATTCAGCCGATGTTGCGGTGGTTTTTGTGGGTGAAGAAGCTATTCTTTCAGGCGAAGCACATTCATTGTCCAATATCAACCTGATGGGACAGCAGTCCGAACTTTTGAAAGCCATCAAAAGCACTGGAAAACCTGTAGTAATGGTGGTAATTGCTGGTCGCCCGCTCACTATTGAGAGCGATTTACCCAATGCAGATGCAGTGCTTTACAATTTCCATCCCGGAACAATGGGAGGACTGGCCATTATGGATTTATTGTTTGGAAAAGAAAACCCAAGTGGCAAATTACCTGTAACTTTTGTACGCGAGGTTGGCCAGATTCCAATGTACTATAATCACAACAATACGGGTCGTCCGGCTCAGGACTGGATGCAGCCGATTGACGAAATTCCACTGGAAGCACCTCAAACTTCCTTAGGAAACACTTCTTTTTATCTTGATTCCGGCAAAAATCCATTATATCCCTTTGGATTTGGACTTTCCTACAGTTCGTTTGAATATTCAAATTTGCAATTGTCTGCAAAAGAAATTTCTGTTGATGGCTCGTTAATAACCAAAGCGACTATCAAAAATACAAGCAATGTGGATGGGTATGAAGTAGTTCAGCTTTATGTAAGAGATTTGGTTGGTTCCATAGCCCGTCCGGTGAAAGAGTTAAAAGGCTTTCAGAAGATCTTTATCAAAGCAGGCGAAAGTAAAACAGTGGAGTTCACCCTGAAAGCGTCAGATTTGGCTTTTTACGGAAGAGATATGGTGAAAAAGACCGAGCCGGGTGAGTTCGATATTTGGATTGCAAAAAACAGTGCAGAGGGATTGAAAGGTAAATTTAGAGTGAAATAAAGGTTTGATACGTTAAATCAGTAGAAACCTAAGCTTTAAGTCATTACTAAAACAAAAAAAGATTACAAATTTGTGATTGGATGAATCTAAAAAATATAATGTGGTTTTTTGTGCTTCTATTGATTAATAGAAGCAATAGTAATGCACAGAATCTTCTTAACATCACTGATTTAAAGCTTCCGACTGCAACAATAACCAAAATAGAGGATCATACTGATTATTTATCTATTTCAATAATTTCAAAACCCACAGCTTCATCTAATATTGGGATAGAATTGTGGCTACCCAAAGAAAATTGGAATGAACGCTTTTTGGGAACTGGAAATGGAGGAGGTGGTGGCCGAATTAGTCGGGGATTTCTATCGGCCGGAGTAAGAAGAGGCTTTGCGGTTGCTAACACAGATTTAGGAACTTCTCCTGATGCGAACAGCGTAATTGCTTACCCTGAAAGATGGGCTGATTTTGGCTACCGGGCAACCCATGAAATGACTTTGATTTCGAAATACATTATTCGAAAATATTATAAACGTCCTCCAAAGTTCTCGTATTTTGTGGGTTGTTCTACTGGTGGACAACAAGCATTAATGGAAGCTCAGCGCTTTCCGAAAGACTATAATGGGATTATAGCGGGAGCGCCGGCTAATAACAGGACTCATTTACATGCCGGCTTTCTGTGGAATTATATTGCAACAAACAAAGAGCCAGGTTCTCACTTCAAACCTGAAGAACTCAATCAAATTACAGCAGCTGTATTGAAAACCAATGCAGGAAAAGATGGAGGTGCTCCCACTGATAATTTCCTTACTGATCCGCGTTTGGCGATTGATTGTGGTTGTCTGGACACAATTCTTTTGAAAAAACAAATTGACGTATTGAAAAAGATTTACGCAGGTCCGGGTAATCCTGTTACAGCTGAAAAAATTTATACTTCATTCCCTTTAGCAAGTGAAAATGAACGGAGTGCATTAATTCTGCAACAGAGCGAAGAGGCTCAGGATTTTTTTTATCCTTTTAAATGGGTGTGGGGTGAAGATTTTGACTTGTTGAGTTTTGATTTTAATAGAGACATGAAGAAGATGGATTGGAAGTTAGCTTCAATTTTAAATGCAAATAATCCAAATTTAAAGCCATTTATGAAAAATGGTGGTAAACTAATTATGTACACGGGTACGTATGACCCATTGGTTCCGTATCAGGACGCTGTGAACTACTATGAACGAGTTATTGAAAAGCAAGGCAATCTGGAGAAAACTCAAACTTTCTTCCGTTATTTTGTGATTCCCGGTATGGCTCATTGTAGTGGAGGTCCTGGCTTGAATGATTTCGGACAGGATTTGCCATTCGATCATCCTTTAGATGAAGAAAACGATGTATTGACGGCTCTAATGAACTGGGTGGAAAATGGCAATGCACCTTATAAAATTATAGTAAGTAGCTACAATGAAGGCAAATATGAAAAGGGATTTCGGCTCAGACGTCCGGTTTTTCCATATCCGGAGTTTCCACAATACACAGGAGGAGATCCAACTTTGCCCACAAGTTATAAAGCAGAAGTACATGAAAGAGGGAGAGTGATTAAACCCTCAAATAAGTATTTAAAATAATTTCATTCGTTTTTGGTATAAAAAAGTGATTCTTTAAGAGGAACAGGTGTTGTTTTTTACATTACTGTTTTAAATTTTCGTATTTTTGTGATCAGTTACTCACCTTTAATCGTTACAAAAGTCATGAAAACAATCATTTACATCCTGCTTTTCCCGATTTTACTTGTTGGTTGCGATAAAGATTACGTTTACATTAAAAAAATCCGTCTGAAAGGAAAAATCAGCACGGTAGCCAAGGCTCCGGGTGCTACGCAGAAAGCTCCAACTGCCGGTTTTACGCTTGCTGATGCCGCAAAAGTGCTTATCTTTTATGGCAACGAATACGACATTGCTGATATTAAAAGCGATGGCTCGTTCAGTGGTCGCGCTCCGGTTGGAAGTGCTTCGTGTGTGGTGTTTCTTACTGATAACAATGAGTATATCGGCAATTTGTTTGTGGGTGGCTGCAACCTGCTCCCGCTTGTAAGCATGGATGATAAGATTGATGAAATTGATTTTTCGACACTTACATTGTCAGGTACAAGGGTCATTCCGGCAAACGACCCCATTGGAAAAACCATCAAGCTTACAGATAAGGAACTGGCTTTCCTGGGTGAAGTGGACAGCTATTACGAAGCACTTGCCAAAAATATTGATATGGATAACAACGGGAAACCCGATGTAATGGAAGGCAAACAGATTCAATTGTACGGCATGCATTCGTTTAAAGGCGGTACCTGGGGAACGGACACCAAAAGTCCGGTAATTACTTCCAAATCGGCCATAACGCTCGATAATGGCATACACATGGTAGGGCCAAATGAACTCCTGAGCAATACATCCAACTCGGTAGCCGAAAATGCCAGACTCAGTGGCCCTGCCGACAATCCGCATTCCGACATTGTTAATTCCGGCAATTCGTACATCAACAACAAGGAGTTTAAAGTTAATTTTGCCCGCCACAATCAACAAGGACAGCAGTGGAACACACCGCTCGCGTTCAACAATGGTGTTTATACTCTCGCTATCGACAATAAAAACTTTACATTTAACTACGTGAGTGTAAACATGCTCGATTACCTGATTATTGCCGTTCCCACACTCCAAATCAATGCATCCAACCAGCTTAGGTCTATTTCAATCAGCTATCAGCTATCAGATGGATCGCCTGTTACGCCACGCAATATCATGTCTTCAGGCATCGACGTAAACGTGGCAAATAATACTCAGAACGGAGGTCAGATAATCGACGAGGTGCTTTCGCCTACAGGTGCAAAATACGATGATAAATACGATTACTACAATGTTTCGTTCGAAAAGCCACTGAATATGAATTCGGTTACTTCCATTAAACTGAGCTACTTCGACATTCTTGGAAATCAGTACAGTGTAGCCTGGGAGGCGTTATAAATATTACATTCTGATAGCCAGCCAGTGCTTGCATCCCGCTTTACGGTGAGGCCGGCTTTTCGCCAATAGTCGGATTAAAAACTATTTGACAGTCTTTCTGACCTCCCCCATCCCCTCCGAAGGAGGGGTGTAAGAGAAAGAGGATGTAAGAGAAGGAGGGTGTAAGACATTTTCACTAATTTATTTACAACCACACGCACACAATTATTAATAACTGCATCTTGTCCCCCTCCTTCGGAGGGGTTAGGGGAGGTCACATTCACCTTTCACCGCACGCTAATCGTGTCTTTACTACAATTCCGTGCAACGGAAGCCGACGCCCAGTTCGGTGCGTGATTAAAGGCGTCGAAGAGCGAGGCAGTCAGTATTCCAATTTTTCCCTTTCTGCACTTTCGTCCATTCGTTTAGCATCGGCTAAATATCCTTGTTTCATCTGTCTGAAAATTTCTGAGACATTTGGAAATTTATTTTTAAAGTCACTCTCTAACTTTTCAAAATAAGCAGCTTTTTCTCTTTCTATGTTTCCTCCCTCAAATGCAGCTCTTGATGAAAAGCCTCTCTTGTTGTACATCGCTATTGAATAACCACTTTTCAAACTGTCCGTGTTTATTTCTTCTATTAGCTGAAATATCATATCTTGTGGCCACAAAGGACTGTTTTCTGGATATTGCGCCAATATTTTTCCGATCTCAGAATCTACAACATTTAATCTGCTAGCAGATTCTGCCAAGGTTCTTGCTTTAATAATCCAATCTTTTAAAACTGCTTCATCAATAGAATAATCTTCTTTCATACCCGGAATTTTCTTCCACGAGTGAAGTAAATGAAATGCCTGTTTTGCTCTGTTTTGGATTGCTTCATCAGTCATACCTTCTCTTTCTTTCTCTAATAATGTTTTGTCCTTAGGATTATAAATCCATTTTATAACTTCTATAAAAAAATCAGGACTATTTGCCAGCTCTTCCTCTAGAATTTTTGGATTTCTCCTAGTACTGCGTGAGTCCAAAATTGGAAGGTATAGCCACTCTAAATTAATAAGAGTTGATTTATCGATATCTATTCGCTTGTCTAACTCATTAAAAATCTGTTCAATTTCGTAACCTTTAAAACGAGGATTTTCATTTGCATTCTCTGTTCCCGCTCTCCAAAGTATTTCTGCGAGAAGATTACTCGGAATTGTATTGGTGAAATGAGATGCAATATCAATTGCAGAAAAGAATCTTTTGTGTTTTAAAAGCATTTCAATTCCGATTGCCTTTTCATTATCGGCTATGTGATAAAAACGTGGATTGACGTTTTGCCAATATTCATTTTGTATTTCTTCATCTAATGACGCTACAAAATTCCACAATTGTTGATTTTGATTTAGTGGAATTAAAACATTAGAAAGTGCTTTCTTGCTAAACTTCTTTTCTTGTAATTCTTTGAATAATGATTTTATCCAATCATAGTTTTCAATAATTGATTTAC
>JAYRXP010000379.1:0-11875 GCA_041917395.1 Paludibacter sp. | reverse complement strand
ATTACTTATTAATTTACCACTACTGTAATTCAGATAGGTATTTTTTAATTCAGTTGTTATGCCAGCCGAAGTAAGCACTTTGAAACGCGGTTCGGACGAAGTATTCGTCATACTGAAAACATATTCGGTGCCACTTTCGCGAATGTCAATCAATTTATTCGTATTCATATCGAGCAAATAAATATAGTTGTAATCCGAAAGCATATTTTCGCTGGTAACTATCAGTTTGTAATTTGTATCGTTACGTCCAGCGCGTGCTGAAATTACCGTTTCGTGAATGTCCGGTACCACATCAATTTGGAAAGTCGACGCACCTTCGACAGCCTGTATACGTGCTGTACCGGCATCACCAGCCAATTTTCGCCCATCCCAACCATTATCGTAGTCGCGCGTGGTACCTTCTTTGCTGATAAGCCACATCACATCGTGGTCGGCAGTAGCACCAACTAAGTTGAAACGCATCCACGACAATGGTTCGCGGGACGCCCGCTGTAAAGTGGTGTTTTTTTGTTTTACCGCATCGTAATTAATAGTAATTGAACCTTCGGCAGTCGTATTGGTACGTACCAGAAATGCCTGCATAGCCGGTATTTGTCCAGGAATATCGCCTGTGCCTGCTGCATTTTTAGGTATAGCAATATATTGTCCTGATGTGGTGGAGGCTCCAACAATATCGGGATTGGTTTTATAGTCGCCCCAGTTCGCAAAAGTACCTGTATTGTACAGATATACAGATTGCTCCATGTTCTCGCCAAACTGAATTTGTGTAATGTCAATAGCCGAAGTGTAGGGATTTCCGATTAAATGTTGCCCTGGATAGTCGGCCCCGGCAGTGTAACCCAGTGTTAAATGAACATTCTGATTAAATAATTTACCCGGAAATTCGTACTTTTTGGCATATTGCTGCACTACCTCATAACCATTGAGCACATACATTTTATCGTTGTTTTGCAATTGTTGCCAACGGTTGATGGGCAATAAGCCGGCACCTTTACCCGGTTCGTTGTATTTACGAACGTATGCGTTGTAGAATGTAGGCAGTGCTGGAATTGAGTCAACCGGAATACCCATATATTGCCATTTATATTGGTAGTTGGTAGGTTGTTTCATATCCCAGGTAGCTTTACTTGCCATTTCAACCGTAGCATCAATTGGTTTTTCGCTCGTGTTTCTAAAAATGAGCGTTCCCGATGGAGCATCGAAAGCACTACGAATAACAATTCCGGTCGTACCAACATTATTTAGTACTTCGCGCGCTGTAACCGACCGTCCGGTTCCAATCTCAAGACGCGAACCAGCTTTAATTTCCAATTTTCCATTGGCTACAGCATTGGCAGCACTTGCCATAGTTACACCCGAAGGATTATCAATCACAATATCGTTGTAAGTGCCTGCAAATAAAGTTTGCGCTTCCGAACCATTGAAGCGTATTGTACCACCGTTACCATAAGTCGACACCAATGGAAGTGGCTGTGCACTTGTATTTTGCGTTTCGATTAAGCCATTATTTTCAATAATAGTGCCTTCAGCAATTTGCAACGTACCTACACCAAGTGCTATGGTTCCGTTATTGGTAATATTTCCGCTTACGTCGAGTTTATTAGTACCCGAAACAGTAACCGAAGCTCCATTTTCTATAATAATAGATTTGGCAAACCCGTTATCTGAAGTGCTGATAAGTGGCTGATTAGCCGGAGCTGCCGGGATCAGTATATTGTCGTTTGTTGTTGGGATACCTCCACACCAGTTGCTTGCTGTATTCCAATCAGTGCTCGTTTCACCTGTCCATGTTATGTACGGAATCACTTCAACTTGTGTACTACTACCGGTAAAACTGGAACTACGCGTACAATTAGCATCCTGCACTTCGACTAGGGTGTATGTTTTTGAAACTGCATGTGTACCTACCGCAAATGGGACACCCGATGTAATGCTATTTACAGTAGTATTTCCTGTACCATCGTTGTAAGTTACATTATAAGGACCTGTGCCTGCAGTTGCGGTCCATGTTAGATAGCCTGTTTGGTTTTTACAAACCGTGCTTCCGGTAAGTGAGCCCTGTGGTTGCGGCACAACTGTCAGAATAGCTCCGTTCGAAGTTGAACTTCCACTACAATCGCGAGTTACAACTATACGGTAGGCATATCCATTCATGCTATAAGTAGGATTTGTAATGGTTAAAGTAGCAGTTGTGACATTCGAATAATAGCCACCATTACTAATATCGGTATAAGTTCCATCTATACCTGATGTACTCACTTGCCACTGATAATTAGGAGAATCACTTGCCGTAACTGAAAATTGTGGCGTTCCATTTAACTCACACGTACTTGTAGCCGAAGGTTGTGAAGTAATGGTTGGAGGCAAACATTCGGAACCAAGTGTAAAATCGCTGAAAGTACTTACGCCAACGGCTGTAGTATAGTTAGGCGTGGTTGTAGCAATAATACTCAATTCATTCTCTGCCGAGCCGTTTCCTTTCAGAATAACAGCAGAACCGTTAGACGTAAAATCGGTGTCATCAATTTGAATGCTATAAGTTTCGCTACCCGAAGGCTGTGTAATAGTCCAATAACGATTGGCAAAAGCTGTTCTGTTGGAAGGTAGAATACCTACAATTGTAGACTCAAATTGCTCGCTTTGAATAGTGGAACTGCCGGTTGTACCTGTGGTGCGGGCTATGGTAAGCGGACGATAATTTCCACCTTTACCAATCGGGAAGAACTTAGATTGTATGCCGCAATAATCACGGGCTAATTTACCATTGACATAACTTGAGCTGCTTTGCCCTGTGATGGTTCCATCGCAATTTACAGTTAACACATTCAATCCGGTATTTATCAAACCACTTGTCAGCGTTAAGATTCCATTTACGGTTTCGTTGTTTTCGAGCGTTACGCCATTCGCGTTATTGATTGTCAGATTATTAAATGTTGCCAAAGTGGAGCCGCCTATTTTTTGAGCAGCTGGTCCACTCATAGTAATAGTGTTACCTGTTGTTGAAACGGCACCATCTAATGTGAGATTTCCCAAAATTGACAATTCAGAAGCCGGAAGTGTTTTAGTACCTGTGCCACTTATTGCAAGATGGTAGTACTTAGCATCCAAAGGACTCAGAACGGTTTGAGATGCACCATTGTATTCGATTGTATTTTCGAAACTTTCGGCATTAAACGTTCCGTTATTTGTGAATGTACCTGAAATATAAATATGAGAGTTCAGGTTAGCTGTAACTACTGCCTGTGAATTTATGGTTACGTTATCGAAATGCGGTATACCCGAAATTGGAATTGTAGTTTTAAATGCACCTTCTATTTCTGTATTTTTGAAAATGACAGTACTACCCGTATAATTCGATGTTCCCGATTGATCTTCCCAACCATTAAAATTATAACCTGCAATAGTGATTGTATGTCCGTTCAGGATTAAATAACCTCCTTCAAGAATTTGCATACCACCAATCACAATATTATCCGAAGGAATAACAGGATCGTTAGGAGTAGTGGAAGCATCCGGAATAATTGCTGTCATACCTACACCCGGGATACCGCTTGACCAGTTTGTGTCGTCATTCCAACTACTTGATGTACTTCCATCCCAGGTAGTATGTCCGGTATAATAATTATGCAAATTGAAAATAGTTCTCCAGGCATGTGTTACCACATCATATTGAAAATAGGACATGGGCACACCCGAAAGTCCGATATAATTATTTGTAAAATCGTAGCTGGAACGTCCGTGTTCATCGCCTAACGGGGCTCCATCAGGCCCGATATCGTAATCGCCTGTTACTAATAATTGTTCGGTACAACCATTTAACTCACTTTCGAGATAATGTAAATTCATAGCTACCTTGCCACCTGTACCTCCTACCGGCACCATTTCATAACTACGCTTTACTGACAACGGATCACCCCAAACACCGCTTTGACCGTACGCTGTTCCAATTGTTACTGTAACCGTTACATTATCTGGCGCAACAGTATAAGCGAATGTAGTGTATTGATTTCCAAAAGTATAAGCCGTATTTGCCTGAAGTGAACTTCTGTGTATTTTACCGGTAACATCCCCTTGTCCGGTAGTAGTAGCATTAGCACCCATAGTAAGCACATACGAAGTAATAGGATTTGTAACCTGTGATAAATAAGTTGAGTTTGTTGCAGGGTAACCCGTGTAATCTGTTGCCATTTCTAATGCTCCGCAAGTGCTTGAAGGATTGGCTGCTATAAGGTTTAGAAGATGATTTACAGTTATATTTCCACCTGCTTTTACGCCACCTCCGCTGTATGTATTGTTAATCTCTAAATCGTAAAATACATTTTCGGTAGAGCCACCTATTGTTTGCGCAGTAGATGTCCCCGTAAAACTTATCGTCCCGTTATTGTTGGTAAATGTTCCGTTATTTGTCCAGTTACCGGTTATATTTACATTTCCGACAGGAGCGGTGAGTGATTTTGTGGAACTAATTGTAAGATGGTGAAAAGTATTGGTCGAACTTCCACTTATTGCAGTTGTTCCGTTAAATATTACAGTGCCCGTATTGGCAGTAAATGTACCGTTATTTATCCAGTTGCCATGTACGGTTAAGGTATTAGAGCCTTCTATGGTAACTGTAGCACCCGAATTGATGGTAAGCGAACGACAAAGACCTCCGGCAGTGCGAATGGTAGGTTGATATGGTACACCCGTAGGAATTACCACATCGGTGGTATCTGTTGGTATTGAATAACACCAATTTTGGGCATCATTCCAATCATCTGTAATTCCTAACCATTGGCCTTTTGGATTTACTATAACTGTAAACGACGCACAAGCGGTTGTATTACAAGTACCTTCGGCACGCACATAATAGGTGGTAGTTGTTGTTGGACTAACAACAATAGAGCTACCTGTACCAACAGGTGTGGCTCCGCAACTCCCCGAATACCACTTCCACGAAGCTCCTGTGCCAAGCGAACCACCCGACACGGATAATGTACTGCTGCTTCCGTAGCAAATAGGCGAATTGCCACTTGCCGATGTGGGTGCGGTAGATTCTGCTCCATTGGAATTAACCACAAAACTTCCCTGTGCCGACGAGCAGCCATTGAAAGTTGTTATCAAACTATATGTTCCGGTTGTTAATGCACTGATATTTTTGGTAGTGGCAGTATAACTGCTTCCCGATTTTGTCCAGCTATAACCATACATATTCGACCATGTTGATACCGAACCACCAGTACCAAAAGTAAGCGTTCCGGCTGTTCCGCTCGGAACACGTGCCAACGAGGTTCCGGCACCTTCGTAAAAATTATAACCTGCTATCAAACCACTGTTCGAAGCCGAGTAATCGGTAGGACCCGAAGCGAGCACCGCTATTTCTTCGTTGCTCAACGCTCTGTTCCAGAAACCAACTTTCAACATTTGCCCCGTATGATAGTTTGGTGCTACAGCATCCCACACATAGCCTCCTATTGCTGCATTGTATGCCGACGAACCATAATTGGTAGTAGGTGTATGAAGCATTGTTGCTATCAAAATACCATCCAAGTAAATTTTCATGGTATTGCCATCGCCGGTACCTGCCAAATGATGCCAGGCTCCATCGGTAGGATATGCACTGGGAGAATATACATTCAACTGTAATCCTTCCGACCATAATTCGACAACTCCAGCAGAAGTTAACCCTATTTCGATAGCATTATTCTGACCAAAGAAACTATTGCGGTTAAAAGTGGTAGATTTTACCCAGCCTTCCATTGTAAAAGCTGACAAATTATTTAAAAATGTAGAACCCAGATTTACATACTGCGATTTGGTAACATCGAAATTGATAGTTAATGGGATATTAGTAGGTGACACAGCACCATCGGATGCCGTAGGACAAGTGGTATTTGTAACATTAGCCGTAGGAGTTGTAGGCGATTTAATAAGTACGGGATTTTCGAATCCTCCTGCTCCTGCAGCTGTAGTTACGTTGATATAACCGGTAGTGGCGGCTACCGGAATGGTAGCTGTAATTTGCGTTGCACTATTTACGGTATACGACGATGCTGCTACACCATTGAAGTTTACTGCCGAAGCACCCGTAAGATTGGCACCTGTAATAATTATCGACGAACCTCCCCCTCTGCAAACCGAGGCCGGAGTAAATCCGGTGATTAACCGACGGAAAGTGGCAACAGCCCCCGACCAATACGATTTCGAACTGACAGTTCCACCGGTAGATGCTGTTCCGGTAGTATTTACCGTTCTTTCCATAGCATAAACCATAGCGTTGTTGGTTGCGGTTGCATTAGTCGATGCCTCTGTTGTTATGGCTGTAAACGAATTTGTAAGGGCTGTAAGCGTATAACCACTGCTTTTTAAACCAATACCACCAATCCATAATTCAGGTGCAACAGCCGTTGTTGTGGTTGTTCCGGTGGAAGTATTTGTATTTGTGTTTGTATTAAAATTCGATGCCGTTTTATCCAAACCGGTTGCATATAAAATACCACTATACTCTACTACCACAGCCGCAGAACGAACAGAACTCTGATTGATAGTAATGCTTGTACCACCATCCGAAAGCGCAGTTGTATACCAAATTTCGGTAGTGGTTCCGTTTGTAGCATTTCCGGTCGACGAAATGGCACGTGTCCAGATAGCACCTATCTGTGTAATACTACTCACAGTATTAGTTGCTGAACTTCGGGTTGAAATTACGGCTATAAGCGTATTGCCGTTTGTCGGTCCATTTTTTAAAGTTACACCAAAAGAAGTAGCAGCACTTGCTCCGCTATTTCCGGTTGCGGTTTGTATGCGGTTTTGAGCAGTCAGATTAGACAGCGTAATCAACAAACCAAGTACTAAATTTAATCCAAGCTTTTTCATTAAAGTATGCTATTTTGTGTGGTTTCGAATGCGATATTTTTCGAAACAAATATAGAACTTTTAATGCTTGATTATTTCTTACTTTGCTTGTAGTACACACTACTACAAGCAATTTGACTTAAACTGTCCGTTAATTTGAACCTAATGCTTACTACAAAAAAAAAGGTATTCTGAAATTGAAATTAGGAGGGTTCTTTAAAATATTATTGAAATACGATTTTAAAATTTCTGATTTTGTAGCACTAACTACCACATTAAATTGGATTAATTATAATTTTCACTTTTCAAAGTCTTAAATTCAAACATTTACAGCGCGCAATATTAACTTTATATAACAAACTATCTATTTATATTTAACTGTTATTTGCAAATCAGAAGTCCGTTACCTTCTCTTTTTTGTAATCAATATTGGTAATCAGGCGGAGCGAGGTGTCGCGTGTAAAGTAGCTCCATGCCCAGTTGAAGAAAATAACGAGCTTATTGCGTACACTCAGAATCAGCATTAAGTGTAAAAACATCCAGATATACCATGCTACAGGGCCTTTTATTTTCAGGAATGGCAATTCAACCACAGCTTTGTGTTTGCCCACTGTGGCCATCATTCCGAGGTCGTTGTATTCGTACTCATTTAATTGTTCTCCTTTGTTTTTGAGCGATTTAAGAATATTTTTACCTAAGTTTTTAGCCTGATTAATGGCCACATTGGCTACCTGAGGGTGCCCGTTCGGATAGTTGGGGGTCTCCATAAATGCAATGTCGCCCAATGCATATATGTTATCGTAGCCAACTAATCTGTTGTAACGATCAACCTTATAGCGGTTACGAACAATTTGTTCCGGGTTTAGTCCCTCGATAATGTTGCCGGTTACTCCTGCAGCCCAAATCACGTTTTTAGTTGGTATTTCCTCCCCGTTACTCAATTGGGCAACATTCCCATCGAAGTTTTTTAAGATAGTATTTGTTTTTACAACAACACCCAACTCTTCGAGGTATTTTCGCGATGCGATGCGCGATTCCTCACTCATGTTGTTCAAGGTATTTTCGCTTCCTTCGAGCAGGATAATATTGAATTTGGAAATGTCAATGTTATGGTAATCTTTGGGTAAGATCTCGTTTTTTAATTCGGCAAAAGCCCCCGAAAGTTCAACACCGGTTGGTCCGCCACCTACAATAATGATATTCATCCATGCTTGTTTTTCGGCGGGGCGGGCAAATATTTCCTTTTCGAAGCTAAAAAGTATTTTGTTGCGAATATCGATAGATTCCTGTGTGGTTTTCATCGAAAATGCATTTTCGCTAAGTTCTTTATTGCCAAAAAAGTTTGTTTTGCAACCGGTAGCTATTACCAAATGGTCGTAGGTAACTGTGCGGTCGTAGGCAGTCATTAGTTTGTTTTCTTCAGGAATTATCTTCACAATATCGGCCATGCGGAAGTCGATATTTTTACTTTTCTGAAAAATTTTACGGAACGGAAACGAAATGCTCGATGGTTCGAGTCGTCCGCTGGCTACCTGGTAAAACAGCGGTTGAAACTGATGATGATTCTGTTTGTCAATCAAAACAACATTAACGTCCTTATTCGCAAGGGTTTTTGCCAATTGTAGTCCGGCAAATCCACCCCCGATAATGACGATTCTTTCTCCTTTTTTAATGCTACTGATACCCATTAATTTATTTACAATTTAAACATTTACGATTTACCATTTAAAAACGATGGTAAACTTTTACCTTATAAACAACAAAGGTAGTGATTTGTTGAACAATAAAAGAAAAATTTCTTTAATTAAAATATGTTTGATTTCTATTGCTTTGATAACCTGAAGTTTATGAATTGATGTGTTTTTGCTGAAATAATATTACCTTTGTAGTCAGAAAAACAGTAGGCCGGTTTGTCGCTCCGCCGTTGGCGGGGAGGAAAGTCCGGGCAACACAGAGCACCATACTTCCTAACGGGAAGCAGTCCGCGAGGGTTGAGTAGTGTAACAGAAAATAACTTCAGGCCTGCAAGGGTTTGTAAAGGTGAAAAGGTGAGGTAAGAGCTCACCGGTATTGCTGGCAACAGCAGTAGCCGTACGCCTTATGGGTTGCAAGATCATGTATACCGGCGCATGTAGGATGGCTCGTCCGATGCCGGGGGGTAGATTGCTGGAGGTACAGGGCGACCTGTATCGTAGATAAATGACAAACGTTTTGGTGCAAGCCAAAATACAGAACCCGGCTTACAGGCTTGCTGTTTTTTTTAAAATTATGCCGAAAGATATGGTCTTATTTGTACTAAAATCAAAATACTTAATAACCACATAAGACACGTAAGCTTAAAAATATTTTTTGAGAATGAGAAACCTAACGGTTTGTAATAAGCTCACATAAAAATGTATAGAACTTTCTTCTTATGTGCCTTAAGTGGTTAAAATTTACATGAAACTAATCAATTTTCTAACGCACGACATTTGGCGTATCACCGAATACGAATTATCCAAAACCAAACGGATACTCTATCGTTTTGTGAAAATCGTGGTTTTGTCGGTGCGTGCATTTATTCAGGAACGCCTCAGTGTAAAGGCTTCGGCGCTTACCTATTCTATACTCTTTGCTGTAGTGCCCATGTTTGCACTTATTGTGGCTATCGGTCGTGGTTTCGGTGTCGAAGCAATGATTGAGAAATCGCTTGAAGAATCGTTTATCGCACAGGCAGATATGATTCCCACCGTAATGGGTTTCGTAAAGCGATATCTTGAAACCACGCAGGGAGGCTTGTTTATTGGTGTTGGTCTGGTTATTTTGCTGGTTTCGGTTATGAACTTTTTCATCCAGGTAGAACTTGCCTTTAACGGAATTTGGCAGGTGAAAAAGCCCCGCTCAGTCATCCGGCAGTTTACAATGTATTTTTCGGCCTTATTTATTGTTCCCGTTTTTATTGTGTTGTCGTCGGGCTTTACCATTTATTTCAATACGATGGTCGAAAAGTCGTTTTTCTACGATATATTAAGCCCTTTTTTGCGTTTCAGCGTTAAGTTTGCACCTTATTTCGTCAACTGGATCATTTTTACCATTATGTATCTGGTTATCCCCAACACAAAAGTAAACTTTAAAGATGCTGCTATTGCCGGCGTACTGGCAGGTTCGGCATTTCAGCTTTTTCAGGTATTGTATATCAATGGTCAGGTGCTTTTGTCGCGTTACGATGTGGTTTACGGAAGTTTTGCCGCCATTCCGCTGTTGCTTCTGTGGTTGCAGATTTCGTGTCTTATCGTGTTGCTTGGAGCCGAAATATCTTATGCTTCGCAAAATATACAGAACTTCGAATACGAAGCAGATTCCAAAAATATCAGTGTTCGGTATAAAAATTTTCTGAGCCTTTTTATTGTTTGGCTGGTTGTTAAACAATATCAGAACCAGCTGCCACCATTAAATTCCAATCAGATAGCTGCCGAAAACCGTATTCCCATCCGTTTGGTTAATCAGATTCTCTCTACACTGACCGATGCAGGCGTATTGATTGAGGTGTTTAACGAAACTGACAGGCTGAAATCATACCAACCTGCTATTGATATACAGCAACTGAGTATCGCCTTGTTATTTGAAAAAATTGAATCATTCGGGGCAGAACATTTTCTGGAAAATAAGAATCCCGTTTTAGACGAATTCTGGACTAAAACCCACGTAAACAGTAACGTGATGGATCTTAATAATAAAAATCTGCTGGTGAAAGATATATAGATTCTGATCTTTTATTCAATATCTGAAAAAGTAAAAACAACCGAATAACCTTTCACTTACAGGATACAGTCCAATGCACTGGGGCTAATCGATTGTTTTCCTGACAGCAAATATACAACTGTTCTCGTAAAATTAATCCTGATCACGAAAATGTTTTTTGTGATTTGCACTGACTCCGTCGATTTTCAATTCAAAAAATTGTATCTTTGACTTGATTAACAGCTGTACATTCGAAGGCAACCTGAAATGTTTCGTTGTGATTTGCTTTCAAAAAATTGTATCTTTGACTTGATAAACAACCCCGTTGAAAGATGACTTTCTGGATCTGTCGTTGTGATTTGCTTTCAAAAAATTGTATCTTTGACTTGATAAACAACCTACTATGGAGGAAGCTTCCACGCTTACAGTTGTGATTTGCTTTCAAAAAATTGTATCTTTGACTTGATAAACAACAAGATGTTATCACAATCAATGGCGTATCGAGTTGTGATTTGCTTTCAAAAAATTGTATCTTTGACTCGATAAACAACGTTTCGGCACGGTAGCGTTGGTTGTATTCGGTTGTGATTTGCTTTCAAAAAATTGTATCTTTGACTCGATAAACAACCCCCAGTCATCAAATCCGGGAGTACCTCCTGTTGTGATTTGCTTTCAAAAAATTGTATCTTTGACTCGATAAACAACGAACCGGACGGGTTTTTCAATATCGAATTCGTTGTGATTTGCTTTCAAAAAATTGTATCTTTGACTCGATAAACAACATAAAGTAATCTTAAAAGCAAAACAACCAGTTGTGATTTGCTTTCAAAAAATTGTATCTTTGACTTGATAAACAACAGTGCGAAAATAGATAATGCCAATACGTTAGTTGTGATTTGCTTTCAAAAAATTGTATCTTTGACTTGATAAACAACCTACCGTCGAAGCTGGTTGATAAGTAATCTGTTGTGATTTGCTTTCAAAAAATTGTATCTTTGACTTGATAAACAACTGAGAGCAGGAACACGTTTCTGGTGTGTGAGTTGTGATTTGCTTTCAAAAAATTGTATCTTTGACTTGATAAACAACAAAAAAACTAACAGACATACAAACAGCCGGTTGTGATTTGCTTTCAAAAAATTGTATCTTTGACTTGATAAACAACTTATCGGTTTTTTGTTCCATATCTTTCAAAGTTGTGATTTGCTTTCAAAAAATTGTATCTTTGACTTGATAAACAACTTGCCGTGGTAGTTTTACCTTCGGCCAACAGTTGTGATTTGCTTTCAAAAAATTGTATCTTTGACTTGATAAACAACCT
>JAYRXP010000378.1:0-2673 GCA_041917395.1 Paludibacter sp. | reverse complement strand
GTGTAACGACGAAAACAAGTACTTTATACCGATTCCGGGACATCCGGCGAGTGACGATTTCAATAATTTTACAAAAAGTCCGAAAATTCTGACTTGTTCCAAAATCTCAGGCTAAGTTTTAAATAATATAATCTCTTTTTTTTGATGAATAAAACGATAAAAATATCGCTATTAGTAGTTGCTGTATTAGTTTTCCAATTTACTGCAAAAGCTCAAACTCCGGTTTATTTAGATGAATCGAAAACAATAACTGAGCGTACCGAAGACGCTCTAAAACGGATGACATTGGAGGAGAAAATAGCCATGTGTCATGCGCAGTCCAAGTTTAGTACGCCGGGTTGTCCGCGCCTTGGAATTCCTGAAATATGGATGAGTGACGGGCCACACGGTGTTCGTATGGAATTTGCTTGGGACAGTTGGTCGCATGCCGGTTGGACAAACGATTCGTGTACCGTATATCCTGCATTGACCTGTTTGGCTGCTACTTTTAATCCAGGATTATCGGCAAAATATGGTTTTGCCATAGGAGAGGAAGCTCGTTATCGCAAAAAAGATATTATTCTGGGGCCCGGTGTAAATATTTACCGCACGCCACTCAACGGACGTAATTTCGAGTACATGGGCGAAGATCCTTTTTTGGCTTCAAAAATAGTTGTGCCTTACGTTCAGGGTGTACAAAAAAATGGTGTAGCTGCCTGTGTTAAGCATTTCGCTATTAACAATCAGGAAAAACAGCGTGACAATATCAATGTGGAAGCAAGCGATCGTGCTTTGTACGAAATATATTTACCTGCTTTCAAAGCGGCTGTTGTTGAAGGAAAAGCGTGGTCGGTTATGGGATCGTACAACAAATTCAGAGGTCAGCATTGCTCACACCATGAGTTGTTGGTAAACAAAATTCTGAAAGGTGAGTGGGGTTTCGATGGCGTATTGGTGACCGACTGGGGTTCGGCACACAACACAGATGAGGCTGCAAAATACGGACTGGATATCGAAATGGGCACATGGACAAATGGTTTGACCTGGGGATTAAGTTCAGCCTACAATAATTATTATATGGCTCAACCATTCTTGAAAAAAATTAAAAATGGTGAATTGCCGGAATCATTACTCGACGAAAAAGTTCGCCGAATTTTGCGTCTGAATTTTCGAACCAATATGGATCGTAATCGCCCATATGGTAATAAACTGACTCCTGAACACAAAGCACTTGCACTTCAGGTGGCCGAAGAAGGAATTGTATTGCTTAAAAACGAAAAGCAGTTTTTCCCCATTGCCAAAAACCGATATGCAAAAGTTGCGGTGATTGGCGAAAATGCAGTAAAAAGACTCACGCAAGGCGGCGGCTCTTCCGAACTGAAACCGCAGGAAGAAATTTCGCCTTTGCAGGGAATGATAAACAAGTACGGTAAAAATAATGTCGTTTTTAGTTTGGGTTATGCTTCGGGCGAACCCAATTACAGCAACGAATTACCATCGCCTTACAATGCCGATTCGTTAGTAAATGCTGCTGTAGAAGCGGCACGAAATGCGGATTTGGTGCTCTTCTTTGGGGGTTTAAACAAAAACTTTCAGCAGGATTGCGAAGGCGATGACCGCAAAAACATGGATCTTCCGTTTGGTCAGAATGAATTAATAGCTAAGTTGTTGGACGCGAACAAAAACCTTGGAATTGTAATTATGAGTGGAAACGCTGTAAGTATGCCCTGGCTGAAAAACGTAAATGGACTGATTCAGTCGTGGTACTTGGGTTCGCAGGGTGGTGTGGCTATAGCCAATATTATCAGTGGCGATGCCAATCCTTCAGGAAAATTGCCATTTACCATTCCCAAAAAACTCGAAGACAACGGAGCTAATTCGTTTGGTGCAACAGCTTATCCGGGTGATGGGACAAATGTGGTGTACAAGGAAGATATTTTGGTGGGTTACCGCTGGTTCGATACAAAGAAAATTGAACCCCAATTTCCGTTTGGTCACGGACTTTCGTATACCAGTTTTGTGTATGGAAAATCGCAAACCGACAAAGCGATTTACAAAACGGATGAAACAATAAAAATTAAATTTACGGTTACAAATAGTGGAAAACAGGATGGAGCGGAGTCGGTTCAGCTTTATGCGAGTCAGAAAAAACCCTCACTTTACCGTCCGGCTAAGGAATTGAAAGGATTCACCAAAGTATTTCTGAAAGCAGGCGAAACTCAAACAGTGGAAATGACCGTAAATGTGTCCGATTTGGCTTTTTACAACGATAAAACAGCGCAATGGACTGTTGAACCTGACAGTTATACGTTGTCAGTGGCCGCTTCGTCGCGAAATATTAAATCGAGCAACACCATTAAAGTCGTATCGTTATAAATGAAAAAAATCTATATCATTTTACTGGGTCTGATTTGCAGTTTCTCTGTCTTTTCCACTGAACCAAAATATCATTTTATGCTCACCGGAGCCTCGTTTGCAGTGCCTGAAAACGGTTGGTTCGAACTGAGTTGTAAAGCTTTTGATGCCGAAGCTATGAATAAAGCTGTATCGGGCGAAGCCATTTACCACACAGCCAATCGTATGGCAACCAATACGTTTTACACGATTGCCGAATTAGACAGAACAGATGCATTTATTATTATGCACGTTCACAATCAGAATGTGGCTGATGTTACCTGGTTAAAAGACGATTAC
>JAYRXP010000377.1:0-2788 GCA_041917395.1 Paludibacter sp. | reverse complement strand
GGTACAAGGAAATTTTTGGCGACGATTTTTACATCGAACTACAACGGCATAAAACTGACAAGCCCAATGCTGACTACGAATGTTTTGAAAAACAACAGCGACAAAATGCAGAACTTATAAAACTTGCCCGGAAAACGAATACAAAGCTGGTGGCAACCAACGATGTCCATTTTGTGGAAGAGGAGCATGGTGAAGCCCACGAGCGACTGATATGTTTGAGTACAGGTAAAGATCTCGACGATCCAACCCGAATGCGATATACCAAGCAGGAATGGCTCAAAACACCTGAACAGATGTGGCATATTTTTGCTGATATACCTGAAGCGCTTGAAAATTCGGTAGAAATTGCCAATAAAGTAGAATTTTACGACATTGACTCAGGGCCAATGATGCCTGTTTTTCCCATTCCTGAAGATTTCGGGACAGAAGAAAACTACCGTCAGAAATTCACTGAAGAAATGCTTCGTGAAGAATTTAAAGATGGCTATGACCGACTTGGTGGATACGAAAAGGTTATTCGTGTGAAGCTTGAGGCCGATTATTTAGCAAAACTGGCCTACGAGGGCGCTGCAAAACGCTATGGTGAAGTTTTAACGGAGGAACAAAGTGAGCGTATCGAGTTCGAATTGCATGTAATGAAAACCATGGGATTTCCCGGGTACTTCCTTATTGTACAGGACTTTATTGCCAACGCCCGTGCCATGGGCGTTTCGGTAGGTCCGGGTCGTGGTTCGGCTGCTGGTTCGGTGGTTGCTTACTGTTTGCGGATTACAGATATTGATCCCCTGAAATACGATTTACTTTTTGAGCGTTTTCTGAACCCCGATCGTATATCGATGCCCGATATTGATATTGATTTCGACGACGATGGACGTGGTCAGGTATTGCGCTGGGTTACCGAGAAATATGGTAAAGAACGTGTGGCTCAGATTGTTACTTACGGTACTATGGCCACTAAGTCGTCTATCAAGGATGTGGCGCGTGTGCAAAAACTGCCGCTTTCGGAGGCCGACAGGCTTACCAAACTTATTCCGGATAAATTTCCTGAAGGTTCGGACGGAAAGGCTCCGAAAGTGAATATTGCCAATTGTCTGAAATATGTTCCCGAACTACAGCAGGCTCGTAACTCCTATGACCAGAATCTGGCAAATACGCTGAAATATGCCGAGATGCTCGAAGGTACTGTTCGTCAGACCGGTGTTCATGCCTGCGGTGTAATTATTGGTGCCGACGACCTGACTAATCTTGTACCCCTGAGTACCGCTGTTGATAAAGAAACCAATCAGAATATCCTTGTAACTCAGTACGAAGGTTCAGTAATCGAAGAAGTTGGTCTGATTAAAATGGACTTTCTGGGACTGAAAACACTTTCGATCATAAAGGAAGCACTTTCAAATATCAAAAAATCGAAAGAAATTGATTTAGATATTGATTCCATACCAATCGACGACCCAAAGACCTATGAAATCTTCAGTAAAGGTATGACAGTCGGTACATTCCAGTTTGAGTCGGCAGGTATGCAGAAACACTTACAGGCTCTTCAGCCTACTCAGTTCGAGGATCTTATTGCCATGAATGCATTGTACCGACCGGGTCCAATGCAATATATTCCTCAGTTTGTAAACCGGAAACATGGAAGGGAAAAAATTGAGTATCCTTTCCCCGAAATGGAAAAACGTCTGAAAGATACCTACGGAATTACGGTGTATCAGGAGCAGGTCATGCTTTTGAGCCGCGATTTAGCGGGTTTTACGCGTGGTCAGAGCGACGAGTTGCGTAAGGCTATGGGTAAGAAGCTGGTTGACAAAATGGAGGCGTTGCGTCTTAAATTCATGGCCGGTTGCGAAAAAAATGGTTTTGGACCCAAAGAGAAACTGGAACAAATTTGGTCCGACTGGGCTGAATTTGCCAAATACGCCTTTAACAAGTCACATGCAACCTGCTATTCGTGGATTGCCTACCAAACAGCTTACTTGAAGGCCAATTATCCTGCTGAGTTTATGGCTGCCAACTTAACGCGAAACCGCGATGATATTGCCGAGGTTGGTAAGTTTATGGACGAATGTAAGGCCATGGGAATGCATGTGCTTGGACCTGATGTGAACGAAAGTGATCTGACATTTACCGTAAATCAGTCCGGAAATATTCGTTTTGGTTTGGGTGGAATTAAAGGTGTAGGTGAGGGAGCCGTTATTGCAATTGTGGAGGAACGTCGTAAGAACGGCCGTTTTAAAAGCGTGTTCGACTTTGTTGAGCGTGTCAACCTGACAGCCTGCAACAAGCGAACTATTGAAAGTCTTGCGCTCTGCGGGGCATTTGATAGTTTTAACGATATTCGCAGGGAGCAGTTTATGACAGAAAACAGTAAAGGGGAATTAGTCCTCGACACCATTATACGTTACGGTAACCGCTATCAGGCAGATATGGCAATGACAAAAAACTCACTTTTCGGAGATGATGCTGACGGCGTTGAGATTACAAAACCGGAAATACCTTATACGCCGGAGTGGTCGCCGCTCGAAAAATTAAATAAAGAGCGTGATTTGATTGGCATGTACCTTTCCGCACATCCGTTAGACGAATTTGAGTTGGAAATAAACTATGTTTGCAACACCACGACCACTGATTTGAAAGACCTCAATGCATTGCAGGGAAAACAACTGCGTATAGGTGGTATGGTAACTGCTGTCCGTCACGGAACATCGAAAGCGGGTAATCCTTACGGTATTTTTACGCTCGAAGATTACGCGGGTGCCTTTGAATTTGCCCTCTTTGGGAATAATTACGT
>JAYRXP010000376.1:0-15948 GCA_041917395.1 Paludibacter sp. | reverse complement strand
GATTTGCAGCAGTTGCTCCCCATGCATTTCCATGTCCAAAAAAATTATCGCTGGTGGCTGTGGATGGGAATATTACTGCCGCATCGCCTGATGGAGCAGTTGTACCTGCTGAATTGTATCCATTAAAAAACGGATCAGTTACTTTAAATGTAATACCTGTTTTAGCTCCCTGATCGTCAATCAACTCTACATTTGCAGCTTGATGATCGGTAATATTATTCCAATTTCCGGCTGTACCGGTTGCTGCAGAGCCAAAGTCAATCAAGATATTCCCTGAGTTTCCTGTTCCCGGATTTGAGCCACTACTCTGCAACCTGAATATTATATCATCGATATATAATACTACCGGAGCTGTGTTCAGATTCATTTGCGAGAAGAAAACTGTTTTTACATTGTTGTATGTAAATGTTGGCGATTTAGCTTTCCAATCCTGAATAGGCACAACAACCTTTGTCCATGTTGCAGCCGGAATTTCAGTCAGATACTTTGAAAGTCGTAATTTTGCTGTTGTGGTTGACGAATACGACTCCAAATAGATATAAGGTAAATTCACTGAGTCAACTTTATTATCAGAATAAACATACATTTCGAGTTCTTTCAGGCCTGAAACATCGAAAGCAGCCCAGTCTTTAGCGGCTACGCAGGCTTTCCAATTACCAACTCCTATTCCCTGATAAGCCAGCTTCAATGAGGTTGCACCTGCATGATGATGCGCACTATCGCACGAAATTTTCTCATCTTTTGCCGTTGTAAATGTGCTTGGCGCAGTTGCATTAACCCAGCTGGGTTCATGGTATGTCGCGTTCGAACTTTCGTCGAACAGGGTAATATCTTTTGCCTCGGTCTCGGGTAAGGCAGTTAATAGCAGTGGTTCAAGTATTGATTTCCAGAGTGCATATCCTGATGCATTCATATGGAGCATATCGCTACCAAACAGTGTTTCATTAGGTGTTCCGTCTTGCTTTAGCATAGGCGTCCATGTATCCACATAATCGATATAATCGAACTTATCGGCATAATTTTTCATTAATAAATTGGATGCCTGATATTTGGCAAAAGTACTTGCGCGCGAAGGACTTGGTTTTATTGATACCAATAATATTTTGGCGTTCGGATAATAGATATTTATAAGGCGAGTCATTGCAATCACATCGTCCATAAATTGTTCGGGTGTTTTGGTTGTGCCGTATAGATCATTGTCTCCCTCATAAAGAACCACCTGACGCGGACTATAAGGGGCTACCACCTGATTAAAATAGTAAATTAAATCCGTCATCATAGAGCCTCCGAAAGCACGATTTAGTACTTTCGAATTTGGGAAATCAGTTTTTAAGCTGCTCCACATGGTAAAAGTTGAACTCCCCGCGAAAAGAACCACATCTTTTTTAATACCATTAGCATCTTGTGCTGCAAACCCACTCATATCGGCTGTCCAAAGCGAAGCACGTGGATATTGAGCATTAGTAACAATGTAAAATGAACCTAAAAGCAACAGTAAAATCAGTTTTTTCATAACATGATATTATAGAATTCTTTGACTAAGATTATTTTTAAATTATCGAACTACTATTTTGCTTGTTAATTTATCAGTCTCTACGAAGTAAATGCCGGGTTTCAAATTAACCTGAAGTGTTCCGTTGTTTAATTTTGCTTCTTTAATTTTAGAGCCGGTTATACTATAGATTTTTACAACAGCATTTTCAGAACCTGAATATAAAGTATTGTTGGCATAAAAAACTTTCGTTTGAGAAACAGGTTTTATGTTAGTTGATAAATCATATTCAACCATTTTAAAACAAGCCAGATAAAAATACTTGGAGGCGTGAACATTATTTGGTCCTGCCTGAGCAGAGAAAACGATTTTACCGGTTGCGTCAGGTTGAATATTACTGATTACACAAACATTAGCTGCATTGCTCGATGGATTTAAAGCCGCATTGGCAGAATTCAGCCCAGTTGCGGTGTATAATGTCTCTCTGTTGTCGCTAACACCATCTCTTGAAGCAAAAATTGTAAATGTATATACTCTCGAAGCATTTAATCCCGTTAAGGTTATTGTACCTACACTACCTGCATTCTGGCCGTAAATATTGTCTTGTGTTTGCGTAGAAGTCGGAAAATCATTGGCGGCAGGAGCAACAGGTGAAGTAGTTCCGCTGTTGTTACCCTGAGTCCAACCTGCTAAAACCATGTGTCCGGCCACATTTCCATTGGCATCGTTAAAATCCATATCTGAATTATAATAGAAATTATTCCATGGTGCTGGAGATGGATACATAGTAGCATTGTACTGACAGTCGAAATAAACTGTTTTGGTCGGGGTTTGAGCACTAACAATGCTTGCAAAAAAAAGAACTGTGATAATTAAGTAGTTTTTTTTCATGATGAGTTAATTGAAAGTTTTGTTTGATAGAAATTAGCGTGTAGTTTTGTAGGGCAAATAATTTTTACTCAGCAGTATAGAAAACAGAACTGCTGAGTAAAAATTTATTTCACGAATTATTTCACAAATAATTTTGTATTTCCTTCGGCAGTATTTACAATGTAAATGCCTTTGTTAAGTTGCATTTGGGTATATCCAAACATGGCTTGCTTTTCGGCAACCAAATTACCGGCAAGACCATAAACACGAACCAGACCAGTGTAATCCGAGAGTTTTAATACTCCGTTGTTATACATAGCATTGATTGTTTCCGTTGACTTTGGAGTGAAAACCGAAGTAGGGGCATCGCTAACCGATATTTTCATTGCTCCAAGGAAATAAAACTTCTCAGCACTATTATTACTTGGGCCGGCCTCAGTTTTAAATACAATTACACCTTCGGCAGTTGGTTTCACATTAGAGATTTCAGCTATGCGCGACGTATTGTTCGATGCGTTTAATGTATCGGTTACACCTGTTCCCAAACCTGTCATTGTGTATTTAGCTTCTCTGATATTGGTAACACCTGTGCGTGAAGCAAAGATTTTAAACGAATAAAATTTAGCCGGATTTAATCCACTGAATGTGATAATACCTTCAGGATTAGCTGCAGTTGTACCCCAAACAGCGCCATTGCCAAAGAAATTATCCGCTCCTGCATTCCCGGAAAAAATAGCAGCATTTCCGGTAGGCACAGAAGTTCCTGATGAGTTATATCCATTGTAAAATGGATCAGTAACTGCCAAGGTAATACCCGTTGCATTTCCTGATTCATCAATCAACTTTGTATTAGCAGCCTGATGGTCTGTTACGTTGTTCCAGTTACCTTCCATCATTAAAGCTGGATTATTTTCACCAAAATCAATAAACATACTGGCATTAGCTGCGCTTGCAGGAAGTGCAATAAATTTGAACTCGTCCATATACATGGTACGCTCAGTGGCATCCACCACACGTTGTTCAAAGAAAATACCTTTCACCACATCTTTTGCTGTAAAGGCCGGATTAGCTGCATATAAATCAGCCAACGGAACTCTAACTTCAGTCCATGTATTAGCAGCCAAACTTATTACATAGTTACCCATTGGTAATTTGCCTGTTTTATTTGGATTTCCACTATGGGATTCCAGGTAAATATTTGGGAGCAATTCTCTGTTGATGCGTACCGGAGAATTTACCCAGAACGATAAATGCGTCATCGGAGTCAAATCAAAAGAAGTCCAACCAACAGCAGCAACCAAAGCCATCCAAGAACCACCTTCGGTCGATTTCCATTGCAATTTCAATGCATTTGCATCATCTTTTACAGGAGTAGTTACGACTGGCAGTTTATCGCCCGGCTGTGTTGGATCTGACCACAGAACTCCTGCTAAAGTACTGGGTGCAGTTACATTTGTCCAACTTTGATCATGGAATCTATCATCAGAACTATTCGAAAACAGGACTAAAGCAGGTGTTACTTTTTCGAATTTTATTTCGTCGATATACATGGTGTGTTCCACATTATCAGTGGTATTTTGCGAGAAAAATATTCCTTTCACTACATCTTTCGACAAGAATGCGGGGTCAGCGGCCCAAATATCAGCCAATGGAATTGAAACCTCAGTCCATGTATTTGCAGCTAAATCGGAAGTCAGGTAATTGCCCATAAGTACTTTACCTGTATTGTTTGGATTACCGCTTGTAGCTTCGAAACGCAATTTAGGTAAATCGGCTTTAGCTATTGTAACTGGAGAGTTAACCCAGAATTTGAGATGCGTCATTTGTGAAAGATCAGCAGGCACCCAGCCAATAGCTGCAACCAAAGCCATCCAATCGCCTGTTGGAACCGACTTCCACTGAAGTTTAAGCGCATTGGCACCATCTTTCACAGGAGTAGTTACTACTGGTAATTTATCTCCTGGTTGTGTTGGATCAGACCAAAGAACTGCATTAACTGTACTCGGTGAAGTTTGATTTACCCAACTTTGATCGTGAAAAAGATTACTGGAGCTATTTGTAAAAAACGAAATTGAAGTTGGCGCAGGAGGTGGTACGATGGTTGGATCGTAAATAATTTTTATGTCATCGATATAAACAGTTGCATTTACATCAATGGGTTCGTAATAATCAGGGAACATACTGAACACTTTGATGTTTTTAATTCCGTTTGCATAAATGTCAAAAACAAGCGTTTCCCATTCGTTGGTTTTTGAAGCCGGAGTTACTGGTGAAATCTCTTTACTGACAGCGCCTTCACATTTAATTTTCAATTGCGAAGTTGCATTTTTACGCAAATACTTCACTTCAATGCGATGATAACCTTTCGGAATTTCAGTTTTCAATGTAGCATAAAAACCGGCCCAAATTTTGTTATCCGCTTCAGCATCAAAGCGCTTCCATTCCCATACTTTATTGCTGGTATTTATTCCAGCTTTTACGGGATTATCCACTACTGCATAATCAAAATGTGCAGGAGGATTTCCATTTACAACATCGGTGAAATTCACCAACCCATTCTCAAAATTGTCAAGAACAAAAGTTTCCTGAGCAAAGGTAAAAGCGCTGAATGTGAGCACAGTTACCAGTAAAGTAAAAAACTGTTTCATAAAAATAAAAATTTAAGGATGAATAATAAATAGTTTTTTTTCTGTTATCTTAATCGAACCACTAACAAATAATCTTTAGTTGCTGGAGAAGTCATCGTTATGGTATATTGTTTTCCATTTAAAATGGATTTTGTATTATTAAATTTGAAGATATTTTCACCAGCTAAAGCAGTGAAAGTAGTATCTTTCAATAAGGAATCACCTGCGTTTTTAATCCTGAACCGTGTCGTACCTGCTGAACTTAAAAAATAGTATAGTTCAAAACTTCCTCTGTCCGGATGTCGCATCATATCATACTCATTTGTATAGGTGTTCGAAATAGCTTTGTGAAAACCTTCTTTATAATCGGGCTTTGATTTCATACCTGCCAACGCAAGTCCTTTTTGAATGTCGGTATTTTTCATTAACAAATTCCATATTAATCCGCTACGATAATTCTCCATCATTACTACAATCGGCCCCTGATCGATAGCCAAATGTTTCTTCTCCGAGGTTAATGTTTCAGGCGAATAGGCATCAGCAAATCCGTAAGTACCGTGAGCCAAACTATATTCAGCCAAATGCATCAATACCTGCGTGCTATAAAAAGGCGTATACGGATATGAACCCAAAGCGGCTGTGGGGGCTAACACACCATCATCATTCAGTGGCGAACGCGCTGAGTATCCCCAAGGTGGCCGACCACCGTAACAAGCGGTGAGCCCCCAATCACGTTCGCTGTATTTAAAGCTTTTTGGTGCTTCGTAAACGCAATAATGTCTGTTTATCATTGTATGACCTACATTTTGTAGCCAATAATTAGTATAATTATCTTCCATTAAATTAGGATTCAGACCCAAAAACGAATAATGTGCAAAAAACATAGGGCCTCCGTAGTTTTCGCCAAAAGGTAAATCATACCCATAAAACTTACCTGTTTGGTTCAGAATAACTCCGCCACTTAACCAACCATTGTTGTACACATCTGCACTAATATTCATTGGTTCAGGTGCTCCCAATGCTAGAATATAGCTGATTAAACCTTCATTCCAGCCTTTTATGTGCATGGTTAGCCGGTTTTCCTGCGAATAATACAGCCAATTCAGGGCATTGTCTGTTCCGGCAAAAAATCTCCAGTTTACTGTTTTCCAAAAAGAAGCAACCGAATCGCGTATTTCCTTCTCAACAGCCGTTGTACCTGTATAATATTCTCCGGCAGCCAACAAGCCGGCCATCATAAATGCTGTTTCTATCAAGTCGCCTGTTTTTACCTGATCACCAAATGCATGTGCTGTTCCATCGGGGTTATACCAGTGCGACCATGCTCCTTTGTAACGTTCAGCTTTACCCAGAAAACGAACTATTTTTTGCATCTGTGTTGTTGATTGTTCGCGGGTTATCCAACCACGTTCAGTGCCAACAATAAGAGCCATCACACCAAAACCACTACCTCCTGTTGTAACCACATCTCCCCTGTCGTTCCCTTCGAGAGCCATTCCGGTTGGTGAAGCTCCGGTAACGAAAAAGTTGAAATTTTTGCGTTGCCATTCGTCCATAACCGCTCTAACCTTCGAAGGTGCATAGGTTTCATCGTTTTTAACCACAGTTATGGTTGGCACAACCGGATCTTTACAGGAAAAAAGAAGAACCTCTAACCCCTGAAGGGGGATTAAGAAAAGGAGGATTCGTATAGATCTTCTCCCTAAACCCCTAAAGTAGGTGTTGAAGACACTTTGTATATTGAATCTTAGCTTTTTCATTTATCTCAATTATTAATCAATATTATTCAATCATTTTCCCCTTGAGGGGTTAGGGGTGGTTTTTATTATCAATATCCCGGATTCTGAATTATTGCTCCTTCCGATTTATCAATTTCAGTTTGAGGAATGGGGAAAAGTTCATGTTTGCCAACTACAAATCCGGGAATAGCTGTTTTAGCTTCATCCCAACGAACCAAATCAAAAAAGCGTTCCCATTCCAAAGCCAATTCAATACGTCTTTCGTGATGAATTTTTGCCCTGAGTTCTTCTTTATTTGTTGTGGTAATTTTGGGAAGTACAGATGAATTTCCACCACGGGCACGTTCACGTACCATTTCAAGTTTTGCAAGCGCTTCGGTACTATTGCCCAACTCACAAGCGGCCTCAGCATGCATCAAAAGCACATCGGCGTAACGTATCAAACGGATATTTAACCAATAAGCCTGAATGTCGGTTGAGCGGCCATACAAAGCTCTTTCAGCAAGGCTGACATAAACCTTTTTATTGAAGAATTTATAGGAAGCTGCATCTGCTTTTGTTTTTTTGCCTTCAATCGTTTCGCCATCAGCCAAAACTGTTGCTGCTTTGCGAGGGTCACCTGCTTCGTATGCATCCATCAATGCCTGACTCGGGCCATTGAATCCCCAACCTAAATTCGGAATTCCTCTGAATCCCTGAATTTGTCCGTATTGACTCGAAAGGTATATTTTTTCAGAAGGTTTTTGTTCACAATAGGCTTCAAAAACTGACTCCGGTCCAAACTCATTGGCTTCGGTAAACATTTCGGCATAAGGTGTGCTCAGGTTATTGTCGCCCGAAGCAATGATTGCTGTTGTTTGTGTCAATGCTTCAGCCCACTTTTTCTGATAAAGATATGTTTTTGCCAGAACGGCTCTTGCCGCATTCTGAGTAGCACGACCACCATTTCCACTGGCAACCAACATCATTCTGGTCGGTAAATAGGGGATAGCTGTTAGTAAATCCTGTTCCACATTGCTCCAAATCTGTTCGCGGGTTGACCGGGCAGGGACTTTGTCATTGGGTCCTAAAACTGTGGTAATGTAAGGAACTCCTCCAAAAGCCTGAGCTAAACGGAAATACATAAGCGAACGCATAAATAGTGCCTCTGCAATATATGTTTTCTTTTTTACAACTGTATCAGAAAGCGAATTGGCTATAACTAAAGCCTCATTAGAGAGTACAATACTTTTATAACAATAACTGTAATAGTCCTTGATTGGCGCGTTACTGGATGTATAACTTAATGATTTAAACTGGGTTATTTCTCCACCATCACTGGGCGTACTACCCTTTTCTGCGTCTGGCGATGTGTAACTATGCATTCCTAAGCCACCCCATTGGAAAGCCCAGGCACGTAAGGTTGCATAATCTTCGGCCAATTTACCTTCGGCCAAAATACTTGCATCTATTTTCTGGTCGGGTGTATAATTTTGAGGATGATAATATCCTTTTGGATATAGTTCAAGAAAATCTTCAGAACACCCAACTACAACAAGTGCAATAACGATATATAAAATATATTTTTTCATGATTTAATAAATTAAAAATTAACAGTCAAACCAAGAGAATAAGTTGTAGGAATAGGATAAGTGCTACCATTATCAATATTCCCGGATAGAATTCCACCTCCGATTTCGGGTGTGTATCCGCTATTGTTTTTAAATGTCAGCAGATTTTGAGCATTTGCATAAATTCGGACTTTAGATAAATTGATTTTTTTAACAACTACCAGGGGAATGTTATACCCTAATTGTACAGAACGTAATCGTAAATATGCGCCACTTTCGAGTAAATTTGTAGATGATTCAAAATTGTGCCCCTGAACTGTATTTAATGCTGGTTCATTGTCAGATGTTCCTTCTCCATGCCAACGATTAAGAGCGGTTGTGTAGTAATTAAACTGAGCGTATGTTGGTAGTTTTTTTGTATTTATAATGTCGTTACCATAAACTCCATTAAAATCAACATTTACATCAAAATTTGCGTAAGCAGCATTTAAACTAAAACCATATGTAAATGTGGGAATGGTTTGTCCTATAAAATCACGATCTGCGGAAGTAATCTTACCGTCTCCATCCAAATCTTTAAAACGAATATCACCGGGCTTAGAAGTCCATGAAGCAGG
The DNA here is from genome assembly GCA_041917395.1 of Paludibacter sp. Classification (GTDB taxonomy): domain Bacteria; phylum Bacteroidota; class Bacteroidia; order Bacteroidales; family Paludibacteraceae; genus Paludibacter. Next base: position 7,053 of record JAYRXP010000376.1, on the reverse strand, counting down.
AAAATAGCTATTAATTTCAGCCTGATTTTGAAAAATACCATCTTGCACATATCCATAAATTGCTCCAACTGAGTGTCCAACTGATGTACGATGATATTTCCCGGTAACAATATCGGCGTTCCTGTTTCCAATTGCTATGACTTCATTTTTTAAAGTAGCGCCATTTAAACTGGCTCCATAGGTGAATTTTCCTATTCTGTCATTCCACGATAAAATAAATTCCAGTCCACTATTACGAATAGAGCCTATATTGGTGACATCAACACTATTTATCCCTGACGAAGTTTCGAGGTATGCTAACATATCTGTTGTTAGTTTATTGTAATACTCCAACTCTACTTTCATGCGATTTTTAAACAACTGAGCCTCAAAGCCCGCATCAAATTCTTTTATGACTTCCCAGTGTAAGGTGGTATCAGGGTGATTTGCCTGAGTGGGTAAATAATAAGTCACTCCATTAACAACAACTTGTTGCCCACGTGGATTTATCTGCGGGTACATCATGTAGTTGCCAATTTTATCATTACCAAACATACCCCAGGAAGTTTTTATTTTCAAAAAGTCGACTGTTTCTTTTAAGGGTTCAAAAAATCTTTCTTCGGAAGCAATCCATGCTAAACCAACCGATGGAAAATATCCCCAGCGGTATTTTTTTGCAAATTTTGATGAAGCATCACCTCTGAAAGTTAATGCAGCTATATATTTATCTGCATACGAATAATTTAAGCGGCTTAAATAAGATGTGAATGCTTCAGCTGAATACCAATCTCCGTTGCCTCTGTTTTGATCGGCACCGGCACTCAGCATCCAAAAATCTTTAGGTACAATCCAGGTTGAACCGCTAATGAGTGAGTCGGTTGATGCATTAAAACCCTGACTTATTTGCATACGGGCAGTGTATCCCAAAAGACCTCCAATTCGGTGTTCCCCGATTTTTTTATTATAGTTTAAGAGAAAATCTGCCTGATATTTCGTATATTCGTCCGAACTACGAGAGAAGCGGGTTGTCTCACTTTTATGTGAAGAGTTAGAATTTGCATTATTTACATCGAAGCGTGGTGTAAACTTGCTTCCCAAACTAACTCCCAAATCTCCGTAGCCCACAGCTTTAAATGTAAAATCCTTCAAAAAATTAATCTCTGCATACACATTACCCACGGCCCGATATCCATAGGTCTCAGTGTTTCCTTTGTTGATTTCCATAACAGCTACTGGATTTGCCACATCTTTTTGTATTCCGGGAGATGGAGTGTAGTACGAACCGATATTTTCAGGATTGTGATCTTCTACAGGTGAATATGGAGAGTATGTAGGAATAGCCTGTACTGCATTCGAGACACTTGCCGTCGCCGGATCACTGTCCCAACGGGTTAGCGTGATATTACTTCCCACTTTTATATGCTTCGAAATCTGGTAATCTCCTGCCCAGCGTGCATTGAAACGTTGGTATGCGTTATATTTCACAATACCATCCTGCTTAAAGTAGCCCAGTGAGAATACTGAATTGGCTTTATCGGTTGAGTTTGCTATCGTTACGCCGTGGTTTGTAACCATTGCAGTGCGGAAAATGAGTGATTGCCATTCAGTTCCTCCATCCAACAAATCGCCGGTCCATTCTGCAGCTGCCGGGTTCATATTTTTCAATTGCTCGTTGTAAAGCATGGTAAATTGGTCAGCATTAGTCAGACTAACCCGATCGCGGTTATGCAAAATTTGCGAACCAACATAACCATCGTAACTTACCGACATTTTACCTTTATCGGCTCGTTTTGTAGTCACAATTATAACGCCGTTTGCTCCCTGTACACCAAAAATTGCTAAGGAAGATGGATCTTTCAACACTTCAGTTGACACAATATCATTGGGGTTTACAAAATCGATATTATCTGTAAACATTCCATCCACAATGTACAGTGGTTGAGTCCCGGAATAGGTTGTTCCAACTCCACGAATTTTCACATCGGGATTTCCCCCGGCCGCACCACTATTTGTTACCACCAAACCAGGAACTTTGCCTTGAAGTGATTTTACCGGGTTATGGTCAGGTGAAGTTTTAAGACTTTCGCCACTAATCGAGACGATAGAACCTGTAAGATCGCGTTTGCGGGAAGTACCATAACCCACCACAATCACCTCGTCGAGACCTGTCGAGTTCGGTTCGAGTGCAATGTTTAATATGCCTCCAGCTTTTATATCCATGTTTTCTTGTTTCATTCCCACATAGCTCACTTCCAGTTTACTGTTTTTGGGAACATTCGTTAGCTGATAGTTTCCTTCAAAATCAGTAATAGTAGCTAGTGTCGTTCCAATAACTTTTACGCTTGCTCCAATAAGAGTTTCACCATTGCTTTTGTCGGTTACTTTTCCTTTTATCGAAACCTTTTCCTGTGCCATAAGCGGAACAAGTAAAAATAATGATAATAATAAAATGCTTTGTAGTTTTTTCATGACGTGATAATATTCAATTAGATCGTATTATTTTTATTTATAGTTAAATCCTAATTTTTCAAGTCCTTTGTGTATCTCTGCGTTTTGCATAAATAGCTTCCAAATCAGCCCCGAGCGATAATTTTCAATCATTACGGCAATGGGTCCCTGGTCTATGGCCAAATAGCTTTTCACCACCTGTCTGTCTTCGGGCAAACTTGGGTTATAAGCATCGTAAAAACCATATTTACCAAATATCTTTTCACCTAAATCGTAGTACAAATGCCGTAACACCTGCATCGACTCTCTGGGAGTGTAGACTATGGATGAAATTGCCGCTGTAGGCGAAACGGTACCATTTTCGTCGTTCGTACCGGGATGATGCGAGGTGTAGCCAACCAAAGGATCGTCGGACGAAGTAAAGCCCCAAAGATTTTCGCCATATCCGACATGTTTTTTCGGATTTTCGATAGCATAAGCCCTATGAATTAATGCATGCGCCTTGTTTCTTTCAAAATAGTTGGTATATTCATCGGTTAGTCCGGTTGGATTTAGTCCTAAAAACGAATAGTGCGTGAAAAACAACGGACCACCCAGTTCCATTCCCAAATCGAGTTTTATGCCGTAGTAGGTTTTTCCGTTTTTGTAATACGTTGAGTTTTTATAACAACTTTCGTATACCGAACGTTCAATAGGGAAAGTGGGCGAAGAAGCCGCCAACACGTATGTTATCAGAGTTTCATCAAATCCTTTAATCCGATGATTCATTTTAAAACCGTAGTTTTTAGACCAGTGCCAGTAGAGCGAATCTGTTCCCTGTGTGTACCAATTCCATTCTATGCCTTCCCAAAGTTTGGTTATTTTTGCTGCGAGTTGCTGCTCGTAATTAGTTCCATTTTGTAAATAAGTACGTGCCGTGAGTAGCCCCTGAGCCAGAAAAGCCGTTTCGACCAAATCGCCACCATCATCATACTTACTAAAGCTAAATGGTTTTCCTGTTCGGGCATCGTACCAGTGCGCCCATGCCCCATGAAAACGTTCTGTCTTGTCCAGAAAATCCACTATTTTGCCAATTACTTTCACCGCTTCACCTTTGCTGAAATAATTTCGTTCGGCGCCTGCAATTAATACCATTATACCAAATCCGGTTCCTCCCGTTGTAACAATATCACCATTCGTATCATTGCTCCTCTCGCGTGCCATACCTGTGTTAGGTTCTGCAAAATCGAAGAAATAGCGGGTTGTATAACGTTGAGTCATATCAAGTAGAGCTTCGTCACTCGTAGGGGTTCTATCTGTTCGATCATCAGTCTTTAATTCGCTATGAATTGTATCACAAGTCTTATCAGTTCCCGAATAATTATCCGAACCGGATTTTTGTGCAGTTAAAAATCCGGATATGACTAATATCAAACTAAATAAAGAAGATTTTTTACTATACATTGTAAATTTTATATATTTCTATTCTGTTAGGACAACAACATATTGCAACACTACCAAACGGTATTTTATGTTTACATAATTCGTTACATTTTGTGAAATAAATTCCATCAAGACATCGCTCGATTTTATTTATTAAACCAATCCGATTTTCACTTTCAATGCACCTGAAGTTTTTATGACAATTAATAGTCTTCGATAGCATTATTTCCTTATTGATTTTACTCATAAAACACAATTCTTTACTTTGAATCACAGAAAAACAAATATGCTACATTATTTCAGTTGGAAATGTTTTTCTTTTACATCGCGCGAATTTCCTCCGATAAACAGCTTATAATCGCCGGGCTCCGTTCCGTAAGTCATATCCAACCGATGGAAGGCTAGCATATCGGGAGTTATTTTGAACGTAATTTTTCTGCTCTCACCTGCTTTCAGCATTAGCTTTTCGAATCCTTTGAGTTCTTTAACCGGACGGGTAATACTGCCCACCAAATCGCGAACGTAGCACTGCACCACTTCTTCGCCATCACGTTTTCCTGTATTTGTAACCGTAACACTTGCCAGCAGTTCTCCCTTTTCGGTCAGTTCTGTGGCCGACAATTCAATGCCGGAATACTCAAAAGCAGTGTAACTCAACCCAAACCCGAAAGGAAACAGCGGATCGTTTGGAGCATCGATGTAGCGCGATTTATACTTGGGGTTAGGAAGATAAATAGGACGACCGGTATTTTTAGCATAATAATATACAGGCACTTGCCCCAAATTCAACGGGAAAGTCATGGTTAGTTTACCGGAAGGATTATATTCGCCATACAAAACATGTGTAATGGCTTTTCCGCCCATTGTTCCGGCATACCAGGTTTCGAGCATGGCATCGGCCAGCGAGTTTTCGCGTGATAAATCGAGCGGACGACCATTCATCAATACCACTACAATTGGCTTACCCAATGCTTTTAATTTTTCGAGCAGTTCGGTTTGTACACCCGGAACCTGTATGCTTGTTCGGCTGGCAGCTTCGCCGCTCCATTCCCAGTTTTCGCCAATAACCAATACTATTTTCTGAGCGTTGCGGGCAGCTGCTATTGCTCCGGCAAATCCGCTCCGGTCATCGCCCACGGTTTTGCAACCTTCGGCATAAACCACATTTTTTTCTCCGTTGTATAGTTTCAACTCATCGAGTGTCGATTTCATAAAATCCCAGTCGCCGGCAGCTTTCCACGAGCCTAACAAGTCGCGGGTAGAAGCCGCCAGTTCGCCGATAACTGCAATTTTTTCTCCTTTTTTCAAAGGTAAAACCTGGTTTTCGTTTTTGAGCAATACCATCGATTTTTTTGCTACATCGAATGCAGCTTCGAGATGTTCGGGCGCATAAACCAGGCGTTTTTCGCGTGCTTCGTTGCAGTATTTGTACGGATCGTCGAATAAACCGAGCAGAAATTTCACACGTAAAACCCTGCGCGCAGCATCGTCAATCAGTTTTTCATCCACCAATCCATCTTCCACCTGTTTTTTCAGGTATTTAAAATAAACTTCGCCCTGCATATCTATGTCCACTCCGGCTTTTATGGCTAGTAAACCCGCTTCAGCCTCGTTTGCAGCCACACCATGATTCACCATTTCGTTGATAGAAGTGTAATCGGTAACCACCAGCCCTTTGAAGCCCATTTCGCCACGCAGCAAATCGGTAAGTAAATATTTATTGCCTGACGATGGTACACCGTCCAGTTCGTTGAACGAGGTCATTACACTCATTGCTCCGGCATCGATGGCAGCTTTGTAAGGAGGAAGATAAGTGTCGAGAAAAACACGTTTGGACATATCCACCGTATTGTAATCGCGACCGGCCTGCGGTGCACCGTAAGCAGCAAAATGTTTTACACAAGCCAGGATAGTAAGCGAGTCGGCCAGATTGTTGTCCTTTCCCTGAAAACCACGTACGCGGGCAGCTGCAACTTTAGCACCCAGAAATGGATCTTCGCCCGCACCTTCCGAAACGCGTCCCCAACGTGGCTCTACCGAAATATCGCACATGGGAGCAAACGTCCAGTTGATGCCCGATGCAGCGGCTTCGATAGCAGCTACACGCGCACCTTTTTCAATGGCTTCCATGTCCCACGAGGCCGATTCTCCCAACGAAATCGGGAAAATCGTTTTGTGCCCGTGAATCACGTCATAACCAAACAACAACGGAATACCTAATCGAGATTCTTCAACGGCTATCTTCTGAAGTTTGCGCACATAAGCCGCCGTATGCGCATTAAATATATTTCCACAATGTCCTTTACGAATATCATCTATGTAACCGCTTTTGAGGGTAGGTCCGGTTACATCCCAGTCGCTGGTGTATAATACCAACTGACCGATTTTTTCTTCGAGTGTCATTAACTTCAGCACCGAATCCACTTTTTCATCAATTACCGATGAAGCATCTGTTGATTTCGGACTGCATGCCGACATAAATATAAGAGCTACAAATAAGAGTGTAGATGTAATTTTTTTCATAACTGCTTTTTGCATTAAAATTAACGATGCAAATATAACAGCCAATTTTCGGGAAACAACTTTTTCTGCCCCAATATGAATACTACAAAAAAAAAGGCTGAAAATTCAGCCCCTATTTTAACACTACAACTTCAGTATAAAGCATATTAAAAACCATATTTTCAGATATTTAAATCATAATTAATTTTTACAAAAAACATTACGAAAATGCGTACATTTTTGCTTTCCGTTAGTTGTCATCCCACTTTTTATCAATTCTTACGATTTAAATATAGGACACTGATGGCTAACGCCAAATCTGGAGCACAAAGGTTAGTTTTGGTTCATTTGCACCTGTTTATTTTAATTTTAAAGCACTAAAATAAGAAATGGTAGACAAACCGCCTACCATTTCTTATTCTATCTTGTATTATCTTTATTGATAATCTATTATCTTGGCAATACCAAATTTGATACATTACCTACTTAACGCACTCAGATGTTCTGCCATAACAATATCGTTTTTGTGCGAAACGCCTGAATCAGTACCACATATTGTGGCATTTACACTTGGTGGGAATGTGGTAGGTGAGCATAATTTCGTTGGTGCCGAATGAGCCCAGGCGTAGACTACCGAAATGATAATCGTAGGTGTACGACACATGCAGTTGTTTGGAGATATTAAAGCCAAAATTGAGTCCG
>JAYRXP010000375.1:0-2350 GCA_041917395.1 Paludibacter sp. | reverse complement strand
TGTGAATATGTTTTGCACCGGCAATAGCACCCAGTATGGCTGCCTGCTGTCCTTCGAGTTTCAATCCTTTACCTGCATTGAACGCCGCACCGCCGTTAGAGAACTGAATCATAACAGGTGCATTGGCCGTTTTTGCAGCTTCGAGCACTGCATTCACTGTTGATGAACCTACAACATTAACTGCCGGAATCGCAAATCCGGATTCTTTGGCTACCTTAAAAACAAATTGCAAGTCGGACCCGGTCACTACACCCGGTTTTACAACTTCTGAAATTTTTCCCATAATTTTTACCTTTAAAAATTTTTATATTGAATAAAGATAACAACCGGCGCGGAATAAAGTTGAAAACGGGTGGGTTAAATTTACAAGTCAAAAAACAACTCTAACTTCGAGTGCTTAATAGCTATTACAGGAAAGATTTTTAAATCCTGTAAACCTTTAACAGCCTTGATGCGACAATAAAAGAATAAAGTGCCCACCTATTCACATGGTTAATAAATGTTATAATTTACTTTATAATAAATCTGATTCATTTTTGTAACCATTACAATTTACAATCAACAACTTATTGAATTTAACCATTTAAACAAAAATCAAAATTTTATTTAAAATCAGCAATTGCAAAAATAGCAATTTAACTTAAAGACGACAATAAAAATATAGTTTTGTCTTGTAGTAATTATTACTACATTCGCATTCAGAATTCATTAAACGACACGTTTAATAAATTACAAACCACATAACAGTTCAAAAAACCAGCGAAACAAAGTTGTGAATTTTTACAAAGAAAAGAATATATTAAAAAAAACACCTGACAATAACGTTGGGCTCAATAAATCAATATCACTATTAAAAAAAAGTTTTTATGAAAAAAATTAGTTTCGTGGCAGTAATGCTAATTTGTGGTTTCAGCGCCTTTGGTCAGGCAGTGAAAGACAGAAACGTGATTCCTGTGGCTGTAAGCCTGAATCAGGTATTACGTATGACCGTGACCAACGGTGGTAATATCGAGTTTGTATTCAACACAATCGAAGATTACAAAAACGGTATCTCTTCTCAAGCAGTTTCGAACGCAGCAAACCCAACCACTTCGGGTTCGATGTACAAAACTGACTTTACAGTATCTTCTTCAACCCGTTGGGCTTTGACTTACGGAACAGAAGAACCTACATTCCTTGGTACCGACAATCCAAACACTGCTTTTGCATTGGATAACGTAGGTTTCTCTATCACAAATACAGGTCTTAACACCTTCGAAGGTGCAGCTTTAGCCAAGGGAGCTACAGCAAGTGCATCTTTGTTCAGCGTACCTACTGCTAATGCAACTCAGGTGGCTGCTTTACAAACTTACCCTGTAAAACTGATTGAAGACAACAACACTGTTAATGCTAACGCAGGAGACGCTGCTGACAATTCATTTACATTGAACTGGCGTTGTGGTACTGCAGAACAAGGAACAGTAGTTCCAATGAACGCAGTAAAAATTATAGACCAAAATCCAAGTCCTGCTCCTGATCGCTACGTTGTAAACGTATTGTTCGATTTGGCTATTGACTAATTCGGAAAAAAATACTATTTTTGAAGATTGATCAGCGCTCCAAATGCTGGTCAATCTTTTTCTTGTTTTAAATTATCTCCTAAAGCAGCAACATGTTCATTAGCAGAATCTTTTGTCCGAAAATTCTCATCCTGTCCGTTCTGATTAGCTTCGGTTCAGGCTTATTGTTTTCGCAGGAATGGAATGCTGCCCGTTTGAATGTTTTGTATGGCAGCAGCTTACCGCTCAATTTCAGCAGCCTGAGCAAGATAAAAAAAGGAATTGAAGTACAAACAGGTACCCGCTTTGGGATTTCGCTTGCCGATTCGAGCAAAATCGGACACGTATTACAGGGTTTTACACTCTACTTCAGAGCATTCAACAATCAGGCAAACATAAAAGGCGACACTTACGTACTGCCACTGAACAAAATAAGAGTAAAAGCTGAAAACGTTATCGGACTCGAAAGCGGCTATTCTTACGGCTATCAGGATTTATCATCCGACTGGGTTCCGCTTTTTTCGTACACCAACACCAATTGGGTAGATCTCAACTGGGCAAACAACCAACTCAACATTTCGTACGAATGCGGCAAACCTGTTGCCGAAGGCGGTAATGGGTCTCTCATGGGTGAAGAGCCTGATTTTTACAATATTGAAATCGAATTTGAGCTGGTGCCAACCGGCCCGGGATTTTAACCTTCATCTCACAAAAATGCACCCGACAAGCCCCAAAAAGAACCCTGAAAATTACCTTTTAAAGGTGGTTTTGCTTGTCATTTTTTATGCTTCGCTGCCTTTATCACTTTCTTT
>JAYRXP010000374.1:0-1774 GCA_041917395.1 Paludibacter sp. | reverse complement strand
TTATCACTTGCTCAAGCCGCGAAAGTTTGGTTTTGTCCTGTTTGGCGCTCATTATCCAGTGTGTGACTCTTTTTTTGTACGAAGGAGATTGTTTGCAGAATTTTTCCCACGCAGATTGGTTTTGTTTGAAAAGATTTTCTGTTGCTTCATCAAACACAAGTGTTTTGTTTTCGAACGAATAAACACCCGATTTTTGTTCTTTACGATAACTGAATGCCTTCAGTCCGGCTTCGGTCATAAGTCCGGCAGCTGTTAATTCTTCCACTTTTTTGATATTAATATCGCTCCAAACGCTGTTTTTCCGACGCGGACAAAAACGAATGCAATAGCTTTCGTTATCGATAGTCCGGCGAATGCCATCAATCCAGCCAAAACAAAGTGCCTGATCTACCGACTGCGGCCAGGTCATCGAAGGTTTACCGGAGTTCACCTTGTAATAACCCACCAGCAATTCCGGTTCCTTTTCTGAATTCAGCTCCAGCCATTTTCTGAAATCGGCTTGTGTGGGGAAGAAGGTTGCGTTCATGGTTTCGTCGTGTTATAGTCAGAGATAATTACATTTGCTTTGCGAAATTAAGAAACTTATCTTTATTTACAATAGCAATTATGCAATCCACAGATTAAAAGTTTCACCATATCAGCACAAAATGCAGGATTCAATATCAACAGGCTTCTGCTCACAATATTTTTCTTCGTGATATTTAGACTATCTTTGCAGCAGAAATTCATACGTTTATTTTTACTCCCATGACCGAGAAAATCCGTTTAAACAAATTTATAAGTGATAGTGGTATGTGTTCGCGCCGACAGGCCGATAAGTTTATAGAATCGGGACACGTAACGGTTAATGGTCGGCGGGCTTCGGTTGGTGCTATGATTTCGAAAACCGACAAAGTATTGGTAAGCGGCAATCCGGTGGAAGCAAAATCGGACGACGAATTTCTGGTTATGGCCTTCAACAAGCCTGTAGGCATTGTGAGTACCACCGAAATCGGGGTGCGCGATTCTATTATCGACTACATTGGTTTTCACGAACGCATTTTTCCCATTGGCAGGCTGGACAAAGATTCGCAGGGGCTTATTTTTCTGACTAATAACGGCGATATTGTTAATAAAATTTTGCGGGCCGGCAACAAACACGAAAAAGAATACGTGGTAACAGTTGACAAACAGGTAACCGACGATTTTGTGCGCCGGATGGCGAATGGTGTTCCCATTCTGGGTGAAATGACAAAAAAATGCAAAGTAGCCCGCGAGTCGGCTTACACTTTCCGGATAACGCTTGTGCAGGGACTTAACCGTCAGATTCGCCGTATGTGTGAATATTTCGGATACGAAGTGCTAAAACTCGAACGTGTTCGCATAATGAATATAACCCTGAAAGGAATTCCCGTGGGTGAATGGCGCTTACTTGACGAAGCAGAACTGCAACATATAATGAAGGCCATTGCTAACTCGAGCAGCGAACATAAAACTACTGCAAAAAAAACAGCGCAAACGTCGGCCAGTACTGCCCCGAAAAATCACAAACCCTCAGCGGGCGAACACCGTAAGCCGGCAAAACCCGCTTCGGAACCACGCAATGGCAAATCGCGCGAAAACCGGGGTGCTCATGCTCCGGCTCAACACCGTAAATCACCGCAAAAAGCCGGTCATCGTTCGTCGGCAGGAACAAGAGGAGGAAAAAGATAAACTGCGTGAAACAGCTAAATGAAAAAAATATTTAAAAGATTTCAAAAGGTAGTTGTTTATTTAAATAATTAACGCTATATTT
>JAYRXP010000373.1:0-3564 GCA_041917395.1 Paludibacter sp. | reverse complement strand
TATAATTCAGGAGTCTGAAAATATTTTTCCAGCAATCTGTAACGATAAGCAAAAATACTTTTTACTTTTCTATCCACAAACAATTTGGCTGCAATTTTCCCAACAAACCATTTTCCGACGTCGTAATGAAGTATATCAGTCATTAAAACACCTCCTTCAACAGCCCTGAAATGGTGTTCGTGATGCCATATCAGGTAAGGTCCTTTGCGCTGTTCATCCACAAAATACTCACGTTCTTTAATTTGTGTAATTTCTGTACACCAACTAACCAGAATATTCAACATGGGTTTGAGGCGGTAATTTATAAACATTCCGGCATACATAGTGTCCGGCAGGTCGGAAGTAATTTCGAAAACCATGTCAGGCGGAGTTATTTCATTCAGATTACGGGGTGTGGCAAAAAAAATCCACGCCTCATCAAGTGTAATCGGCAGGAACTGCTCTTGTTTTAATAATGTCATTACTTTCTTATTTTGATTTAGAGTGAAACGAAATTTGACAATAGAATGTTTAAATGTCGAATTGCTGAAATTTTTCTCTAATTAAACGCCAAAATATTCGTCTAACTCAACGGAAAGTAGTACTTTTGCACTCGCTTAGAAATTTCGAAAATCAATATATATTATGGCAGAAAAAAAATTGAATTTACTGGCTGATTTTCCGTCTGTAAGCGCACAGCAAAGGATGGATAAAATTACAGCCGATCTCAAAGGAGCTGATTTCGATAAGAAGCTTGTTTGGAAAACGAACGAAGGATTTAATGTAATGCCTTTTTATCGGGCCGAAGACATTGAAAATCTGAAAACTACCGAAGTTGTTCCCGGTAAATTTCCTTATGTGCGTGGTACAAAAGCCGACAATGCCTGGTTTATCCGTCAGGATATTGTTGTAAAAGATGCAAAGGAAGCGAATGCAAAAGCGCTCGATGTGCTTTGCAAAGGTGCAACTTCGCTTGGCTTTAAACTGAAAAAAGAAGATTTGAGTGCTGAGTTTATTGCAACATTACTCGAAAACATTCAGGCTGAATGTGTGGAACTTAACTTTACTATTTGCACAAAACGTTCGGCTGATTTAGCAAAAATTCTGACCGATTATTTCAAATCAAAAGAGTACAATGTTGCTAAATTAGAGGGTTCTATTAACTGGGATGGTATGAACGCCATGCTGCTCCGCGGTAAAGATTTTGAGAAAGAAGAACTGATAAGTCTGGCTAAAGCTACTTATGAAGCTGCACTGGATTTACCTAAATTCCGTGTAATTGGTGTGAATGCTACCACCCTGAGCAATGCAGGTGCATTTTTGGCTCAGGAACTGGGTTATGCATTGGCCTGGGGTAACGAATACCTTTCGGCTTTAATCGAGGCCGGCTGCGAACCTTCTGTTGTTGCTAAAAACATTAAATTCAATTTCGGAGTTGGTGGTAATTATTTTATGGAAATTGCCAAATTCCGTGCTGCCAAATTATTGTGGGCAAACGTAGTTGATGCATATCAGGTAAAATGTGTAAAAGAAGGCTGTCAGCACACGGTTGATGGTATTTGTAAATGTGCTGCCAAAATGCGCATTCACGCTCAGACAACCGAATTCAATAAAACTATTTTCGACGCAAACGTAAATATGCTTCGTACTCAAACCGAAGCCATGAGTGCAACGCTGGGTGGTGTAAACTCACTGACAGTATTGCCTTACGATTCTACTTACAAAAAAGCGGACGAGTTTTCGGAACGTATTGCCCGCAATCAACAATTACTTTTAAAAGAAGAATCGCATTTCGATAAAGTAGCCGACCCTGCTGCCGGTTCATATTATATCGAAACGCTTACTAACGAAATAGCTGCTCAGGCATGGAAAATCTTCCTCGAAGTAGAGGATAATGGTGGTTTCTTTGCAGCCATAAAAGCCGGAACAGTACAGAAAGCTGTTAAGGCGACTGCAAAAAGCCGTTTAAAATCAGTTTCAAGCCGTCGTGAAGTATTGTTAGGAACCAACCAATTCCCTAACTTTACCGAAGTGGCTGCTGCAAAAGTTGAATTTACTAAAGAAGCTGGCTGTGGTTGCGACCACACAGGTATTGAAAAACTTTCTCCTGTTCGCGGAGCTGAAGAGTTTGAAGCATTGCGTTTTGCTACTGAAGCAGCCGCTAAACGTCCAAAAGCATTTATGTTGACTATTGGTAATTTGGCTATGCGTCTGGCTCGTGCTCAGTTCTCTTGCAATTTCTTTGCTTGTGCCGGTTACGAAGTAATTGATAATCTTGGTTTCAAAACAGTTGAAGAAGGTGTTGCTGCAGCTCAGAATGCTGGTGCTGATATTATTGTTCTTTGCTCAAGTGACGATGAATATGCCGAACTTGCACCTGCTGCTTACGAAGCTTCGAAAGGTAAAGCCATTTTGGTTGTTGCCGGAGCTCCTGCTTGTGCCGACGATTTGAAAGCCATTGGAATTGAACATTTTATTAATGTAAAAACCAATGTGCTCGAAACATTAAAACAATTCAACCAATTGCTTTCAATTTAAATATATTATTCTGAACGCAAAGACACAAAGCCGCTAAGACGGAAAGTAAATTTGAAGATTATGCTTACAAAGGAAGAATACGAAAGAATCGGAAAAATTATTTTGGATTGTGCTTTTTAAGCGTAGTGGCGACTTAGCGTTCAAAAAAACAATTATTATGAAACCAAATTTTAAAAATATTAATATCAAAGAAATTTCGAATTTAGGCACAGCTCCTAAAGTTGAAAGTGCATGGTTGACTCCTGAGCTTATTCCGGTGAAACCATTTTATACAAAAGAAGATATTGCAGGATTTGATCACCTGAATTATGCTGCAGGTCTTCCTCCTTACTTGCGCGGACCTTACTCGGTAATGTACGCTATGCAGCCCTGGACTATCCGTCAATATGCCGGATTCTCTACTGCTGAAGAATCAAATGCATTCTATCGTCGTAATTTGGCTGCCGGACAAAAAGGTCTTTCGGTTGCGTTCGACTTAGCTACACACCGTGGCTACGATGCCGATCACGAACGTGTGGTGGGTGACGTTGGTAAGGCGGGTGTATCCATCTGTTCGGTAGAAGATATGAAAGTGTTGTTCGATGGTATTCCATTGAATAAGATGTCGGTATCTATGACTATGAACGGTGCTGTACTTCCAGTATTGGCATTTTATATCAATGCAGGTTTAGAGCAAGGTGCTAAACTGGAAGAAATGGCCGGAACTATCCAAAACGATATTTTGAAAGAATTCATGGTGCGTAACACTTACATTTATCCACCAAAATTCTCGATGAAGATTATCGCTGATATTTTCGAGTATACTTCGAAAAACATGCCTAAGTTCAACTCCATCTCTATCTCGGGTTACCACATGCAGGAAGCAGGTGCAACCGCCGATATTGAGTTGGCTTATACTTTGGCTGATGGTTTGGAATATCTTCGTGCCGGAGTAAATGCCGGTATGGATATCGACTCGTTCGCTCCACGTTTGTCATTCTTTTGGGCAATCGGTATGAATCACTTTATGGAAATTGCCAAAATGCGTGCTGCACGTATGTTGTGGGC
>JAYRXP010000372.1:0-1893 GCA_041917395.1 Paludibacter sp. | reverse complement strand
ATGGAACATTTAACCGCAACCCGTTCTCGAACGAATATTCATAAAAATCGGTTTTTCCCTGTGGCTTTTTATTCAGAAAAATCTTATTTTTTCTTCCCTGATCGTATAAATCAATTATTGCCTCCCACTTACCATTCAGCGATTGAACTTTTCGCCCGTAAACGTTAGCCATACAATCGGCCGCCACCAACGCAGGCAACGGAAGAATTGTAAGTAATAATAAGCAAAATATTTTTGTCTGTTTCATCAAATTTTTTATTTACTTTTTATAAATCCTCATAGCAAATCCACCACCTGAAGCCATCGAAACAGTCAGTTTTCTATCGATAGCAATTGAAATTATTTGTTTTTGATAATCAGAAGCGATACTGTTGGCATTCAATCCATCTTTGAAAACTTCGGCTTCCCAGCTTCCTTCACCTAAAAACGACAGGTTGATTTCCAACTGCCTTTTATCCCAGTTAGTAAGTGCTCCCAAATACCACGTGTTATTTTTCTGTCGGGCTACTGTTATGTATTTGCCAACTTCACCATTCAGGCAAATGGTTTTATCCCAAACGGTCGGAATAGCCGATATAAAACCGGTACATTCGGGTTCTTTCTCATAACTTACGGGGCTGTCGCAAAGCATATTTAATGGCGATTCAAACACCACGTATTGAGCAAGTTGACGACAACGTGTACCCTGACTCATAGGTTCATTATTTATTGGCCTGAAGGTTTTTTTGGTACTATTGCGCATAGCTCCCTGGGTGTAATCCACCGGGCCCGCAACCATCCGAATAAATGGAATTGTAACATCATAAGTCACCTGATCGGTCTGAATATCAGACCATTTCATTTGCTCCAATCCGTGTACACCTTCGTAGTTTACAACATTTGGATATGTTCGGTTAAGCCCTGTTGGTTTGTAAGCTCCGTGAAAATCGAGCATCAGTTTATATTTTGCGGCTGTTTCGGCAGCGCGATAATAGAAGTTTACCATTTTCTGGTCGTCTCTGTCCATAAAATCAACCTTGAAACCTTTGATACCCAATTCGGAATAATACCTGCAGACTTTTTCCATATCTCTATCGAAAGCATAATAACCAGCCCAGAGAATCAAATCAACGTGTTTTGATTTTGCATAAGCAACAAGCTTTTTCAAATTTATTTCGGGAACTACCTGAAAAAGATCGGCTTGCATATTTACAGCCCAACCTTCGTCAAGAATTACGTATTCAATATTATTTCGCGATGCAAAATCGATATAAGCCATGTAAGTTTCGTTGTTCACACCGGCTTCGAAACCGACATGCGATAATCCCCAGTTATTCCACCATTCCCATGCCACCTTACCTGGTTTTATCCACGAAGTATCAGTAACACGCGATGGTGAAGCCAGTTTGTAAACCATGTCACTTTCGAGCAGTTCTTTATCATTATTCGAAAGAATAATCACTCTCCACGGAAAAACGGATTTTGCTTTGCATCCGGCAATAAAAGACTCGCGCGTAGCAACTTTCAGCTGCAAATTATTGTGTCCGCCCTGTGTGGTAGTTGCAGGACAAGGTGCAAAGTTCGAGCTGAGCGAAGTGCCTCCGTTTGCGTTCCGCAGATACATTCCGGGATAGTTTTCCAAATCCGACTCGGTAATACACAGCTTTTTGCCTCCATTCAATTCTACCAACACCGGTAAAAACAGTAGTCGTTTAGGGTTGATTGAACTCAACGAAGTGTAAGCATACGTGTTTTCGAACGAATTGAAATACTGATTTTCGATTGTTTCTGCATTCGCTTTTACATACGGAACATATGCTTTATAGTCTTTTCCGAAATTGAAAGCAGCCTCTTCATTTTGTACCAAAAAATCTGTTTTTCCGGTCGAAACAAAGCGATAGGCCATTCCTTCGT
>JAYRXP010000371.1:0-3001 GCA_041917395.1 Paludibacter sp. | reverse complement strand
TTAGTTGCTGATATTCAGAACAAAGTAACAAAGATACTGCTAAATTAGTTCTTACACATTGTTGCATTCTATTTTAAAAATGTTAATGGTTCGAAAACTTTGACTGATGTAGCGTATTTAGATGTGTTTTTATCTTATTTTTGTGAATAAAATTTTCCTCATTGCGTATGAAAAAGACAGTTTATATTTTGATTGCTTTTTTGACTATTGCCTCAGTAAAAGCAAATTTACTTTATGACATCACCGACGGCAAATTTAAAGCCAAACAATTCGAAAAGCCACTTTCTATGAACGATGGTGAACAATACACGGTTTTAGTGAATGGGACAGCTGTAGTAAAATACAACTACAAAACAGGAGCAACAGTGGATACGCTTTTCAGTATTTTTCAGGCAAAAAAATGCCCGATAAAAAAAATTACAGGTTATGAGTTAAGCCCGAACGAACAAAAAATTCTTGTATACAACAACGTAAAATATCGCTATCGTCGCACTTTTACAGCAGATTATTACATTTATGATATTAAACGCAAAGAAATTGAACCACTTTCGGAAAACGGCGCACAGGAAGTTCCACTATTTTCGCCCGACAGTCGTTACATCGCCTTTGCCCGCAAAAACAACCTTTTTCTCTATAAAGTTGATTTTAAAACAGAGCTACAGGTAACCAAAGATGGGCAGGAAGGCAAAATAATTAACGGAACGCCCGACTGGGTTTACGAAGAAGAATTTGAAGCTACCCGTCATTTTGCATGGAGTCCGGATAGCAAGTTGCTGGCTTTTACCAAATTCATCGAAACGGATGTTCCGGAATTTTCTTTTCAATTATTCAAAAACGATCAAAACACCGATGAATTGAATCTGTATCCCGGATTTGTAAAATTTAAATACCCCAAAGCAGGCGAAAACAATTCTAAAGTGTTGGTTTGTGTTTACGACGACTTCAATAAGACTACCAGAGTTATGAAAATAACCAACAACGACGAAGATTTTTATGTCCCGCGTATAAAATGGGCTAACTCACCTGAGCAATTGGCAATATTTAAGCTGAATCGTAGTCAGAACAGGCTCGATATGCTTATGGCTGATCCCCGTTCGACTGAAACAAAGCTTATTCTGAGAGAAGAAGACAAACGATATGTGGACTATGAAAACATTGACAATGTGCAATTTACAGCAGACAACCAGTTTTTTTTCGGAGTAAGTGAGCGGGATGGGTACCGTCATATTTATCAATACAGAATAACGGGGCAACTTGTAAAGCAAATAACCAAAGGCAACTGGGATGTAACTGATTTTTACGGTTACGATGAAGCTAAAAAAATGATTTATTATCAGTCAGCCGAAATTTCGCCACTCCAACGCGATGTATTTTCGGCCGATCTCAAAGGAAAAAGAATTCGTCTTACCGACGGAAAGGGCACACACATCGCCACTTTCAATGCAACTTACACTATGTTTACCGATAATGCATCTTCGGTTACACAACCCAACTCGCTGACATTGCGTTCGAATACAGGCAACAACATTCGAAATATAGCAAACAGCGAATCTGTGAAAACGGATTTCAAAGCATTAAATTTACCATGGAAAGAGTTTTTCACATTTAAAACTTCGGAAAACATTCAACTCAATGGCTGGATGCTGAAACCGGTGAACTTCGATGCAGGAAAAAAGTATCCGGTACTTCAGGTACAATACAGTGGACCGAACTCACAACAGGTTTTGGACAAATGGAGCATAGACTGGGAATATTATCTGGCCACAAAAGGATATGTCGTTGTTTGTGTTGACGGACGTGGCACAGGTGCACGTGGAACTGATTTTCGCAAATGCACATACGGAAAATTAGGTATTCTGGAAGCCAAAGACCAGATTGAAACAGCCTTATATTTAAGCAGACAAAACTTTATAGACAAGGACCGGATCGGCATTTGGGGTTGGAGTTACGGAGGATCTATGACCTTGTGGAGCATGAGTACTGGTGAAAAGATTTTCAAAGCAGGAATTGCAGTTGCGCCCGTTACCGACTGGAAACTTTACAATACGGCTTATACTGAGCGATTTATGAATCGTCCTCAAGAAAATTTTGATGGTTACACACAAACATCGGCTATAAACATGGCTTCAAGATTAAATGGAAGACTACTTATTGTACACGGAACAGCCGACGATAATGTACATTTACAAAATACCATGCTGTATATTGATAAATTGGTAGAAGCCGACAAACAGTTTGAAATGCAACTTTACACCGACAAAAATCACAGCATATTAGGCAAACAAACCCGCCGGCATCTCTATACACGTATGAGCGAGTTTTTGGATAAAAATTTATAATTGTAATTTACAATAAGGTATTAGTAAAAAATCAGCATTAAAAACTGTTGTAAAACATTTTTTTAATAGCAGATTGACCTTAATGTAGTCACAAAATTCACTAATTTTGCACGTCAATCAATTAAAACTATCAGAATTTCAAATTTCAAATTAAATAATCAAAAAAATCAAAATCACATGAGTA
The DNA here is from genome assembly GCA_041917395.1 of Paludibacter sp. Taxonomy (GTDB): domain Bacteria; phylum Bacteroidota; class Bacteroidia; order Bacteroidales; family Paludibacteraceae; genus Paludibacter. Next base: position 478 of record JAYRXP010000371.1, on the reverse strand, counting down.
CAGAAAACAAAAGTTATGCATTGCCAATTGCAATGATGTTTGCACTTTTCTTTATGATTGCCTTCGTAACAGGGCTTCCAAGTCCGATGGGTGTAATTGTAGCAAAACAGTTTGGAGCCTCAAACTTCGAATCGCAGTTAGGATTTTTAGGAAATTTCCTCGCTTATGCCTTTATGGGAATCCCGGCAGGTATTATGCTTAAAAAATGGGGATACAAAGTTACAGCTCTTGCTGCTATCGCAGTAGGTTTTGTAGGTGTTTCGGTTCAGTTTTTATCCGGTCAGGTTGGCGTCTTTTCAGTTTATCTGATTGGTGCATTTATTTCAGGTTTTTCAATGTGTATGCTGAATACAGTTGTTAATCCGATGTTGAACACACTTGGCGGTGGTGGTAATAAAGGAAATCAGCTTATCCAGTTCGGTGGTTCTATCAATTCGATTGGTGCAACAATAACTCCTATGCTTGTTGGTTGGTTGAT
>JAYRXP010000370.1:0-5484 GCA_041917395.1 Paludibacter sp. | reverse complement strand
CATATTCAGGGTGAGGAGCATTCAGCAATACATTATCGGTTTTATCGGCTTCGCCGGCTTCTATTTCTTTAATTTCGGCAAAAATCTGCAACATAGCTGCCGCAAAACGGTCGAGTTCGGCTTTCGATTCACTTTCGGTTGGCTCAATCATAAGCGTTCCGTGAACCGGAAACGAAAGCGTTGGAGCATGGAAACCATAATCCATCAGGCGCTTAGCAATGTCCGTTTCGGTAATACCTGAACCTGCTTTAAAGTTACGACATTCCAGAATCAACTCATGGCCAACACGACCATTATCGCCCTTATAAAGAACGCCATACGAGTCGTTGAGTAAAGCTGCCAGATAATTCGCATTTAAAATGGCATATTTTGTCGAAGCAGTCAGACCTTCTTCGCCCAGCATACGGATATAACCATACGTAATCGGCAATACACCTGCACTTCCGTAAGGCGCACCCGCAACCGTATTCTTTCCGAATTCGGTACTTGGCAAGAATGGCTTCAGGTCGGCTGTGCAACAGATAGGACCAACGCCCGGACCACCTCCACCATGTGGAATGGCAAATGTTTTGTGCAAATTCAGGTGACAAACATCAGCACCGATTGTTCCCGGATTTGTAAGCCCAACCTGCGCATTCATATTAGCACCATCCATATACACTTTTCCTCCAAATGCATGAATTACAGCACACATTTCTTTTATGGTCGATTCGAAAATTCCGTGTGTCGACGGATAAGTGATCATACAGCCCAGCAAATTATCTTTGTTTGCTTCCGCCTTTTCTTTCCAATCAGCAAGATCTGTATTGCCATTTTCATCGCATTTTACAACCACAATATCCATTCCTGCCTGAGCTGCCGATGCCGGATTGGTTCCGTGAGCCGAAGCCGGAATCAACACAACCGAACGGTTGGATTCTCCACGCGATTCGTGATACGATTTGATAGCCATCAGTCCGGCAAACTCACCGGCTGCACCCGAATTGGGCTGCAAACTGCAAGCATCAAAACCGGTAATTACAGATAAATACTGTTCCAGTTCTTCAATCAACTGGTTGTAGCCTAGTGTTTGATCCTTTGGTGCAAGTGGATGTATGCTGTTCCATTCCGGACGGCTGAGAGGCAACATTTCCGATGCGGCATTCAGTTTCATGGTGCACGAACCCAGCGAAATCATAGAATGGGTAAGCGAAATATCCCGGCGTTCCAGTTTTTTAATGTAACGCATCATTTCAGTTTCGCTGTGGTAGCTATTGAAAACATCGTGAGTCAGATATGCTGAATTCCTTTCGAACGATTCATCAAACGATTTTAATTCATCCAGTTCGTCCTCTTCCACATAAACCGGGGCATTATTGGCAGCAGTTGCCAGCACCTCAATAATTGTGTTCAAATCGTCCACATCGGTGGTTTCGTCGAAACTAATTCCGAATTCTCCGGTTTCGAAATAACGGAAATTCACTTTAAACTGCTCTGCCACAGCACGCAGTTGTTTTATAGTCACATCTTCGGGCAACGAAATTTTCAGCGTATCGAAGAAATTTTCATTTTCCTGCGAATAACCATAAACCGGTAAAATTTCATTTATATAAGTGGCAGAGGCATGAATACATTCTGCAATTGACTGAATGCCTGCGGCGCCGTGATAAACGGTGTACATGCCGGCCATAGTAGCCAGAAGTGCCTGCGCCGTACAAATATTCGAAGTTGCTTTTTCACGCTTAATGTGTTGCTCGCGGGTTTGGAGCGCCATGCGCAATGCCATTTTGCCGTTAGCGTCCTTGCTTACGCCAATAATTCGTCCCGGCATATCACGTTTAAATTCTTCGCGTGTAGCAAAATAAGCCGCAGCCGGCCCACCATAATTCATTGGAATTCCCCAACGTTGTGTAGAACCAAATACAATATCGGCTCCCCATTCGCCCGGAGGCGTAAGCAGCGCCAGACTCAAAATGTCGACGGCAACAGCAACCTTGCAATTTAGAGCATGAGCCGAGGCTGTAAATTCGCTGTAATCTTCAATGTTTCCGTTACTATTCGGATATTGCAAAATAATACCAAAATATTGTGAACTTAATTTCTGACTTTCCCAATTCCCAATCTCTAATTCAATTCCCTGTACTTTCGAACGGGTTTTAAGAACAGCCAGTGTCTGCGGAAATACATTTTCATCCACAAAAAGCTTATTCACTCCGGCTTTCACCTGATCTCTGCTACGCAGATTGTACATCATGGTCATTGCCTCGGCAGCTGCTGTGGCTTCGTCGAGCAACGATGCATTGGCCAGCGGCATTCCGGTAAAATCGCAAACCGCAGTCTGAAAGTTCAGAAGCGCTTCAAGCCTTCCCTGCGAAATTTCGGCCTGATAAGGCGTGTAAGAAGTGTACCACGAAGGATTTTCGAAAATATTCCGTTGAATTACCGCAGGTAGAACAGTATCATACCAACCCTGACCAATATACGAAGTAAAAACTTTGTTTTTAGAACCAAGTTCGGCGATGTGCTGCGCATATTGCTTCTCGGTTAAAGCTTCCGGAAGTTCAAGCGGCGTCGCCAACCGAATACCGGAAGGAATAGTCTGATTAATAAGTTCTTCGAGTGAGGAAACTCCGATTTTTCCGAGCATTAAAGCCTCTTCTTTTTCCGAAACACCAATGTGTCGGCCATGCAGCATATCTTTCATTATTGTGGGGAGAAATTATATGATTTTATGGGCAACAAAGGTACTTTAAAAGTCGGAAAAAAGAGGCTAAAAACGCAAAAAGATTTCAACAAAATAAGCCTGAACGCGAGAAGTTTCAGGCTGTTATTTTTATTGCCGGATTACCGGATTTTAGTCAGCAAACTGAACATTAAACTCACAAATTTACACTTATAAGAAGCCGCTTTACACTCCCGAAAATCAACAGTAGCTTATTTCAGCTTTAATGCTGGATAATCAGCAAGTAAATTTTTCAGTTTTGCAGCAATGCGGTCAACGCCACCTTCAACTTCCGACTCAATATTCAACGGCATTACCGGATCGTGAAGCGACATTCGCAACAAAAACCAGCCTTTTTCGTCCGAAGCCGTACAGCGCACCCGTATTCCTTCGTAATTAGGCGAAACAATTTCAAGACCTGCATCCTCTTTAATTTTTGTCTCCAGTTCTGAAAGTACTTTTTTTCCGTAATCACCAAAATCAGAATTATCAATTGAATAGCGGTATTCCCGGCTTTCGAGCGGTTGCTCCAGTTTTTCAATCAAACTTGTCAGAGTTTTGCCTTGTGCATTTAGCTTCGCCATTTCGACCAGCAGTTTAGCTACCAGATAAGCCCCATCGTCCAGAAAATAATTCTCTTTCAGGGCCGCATGACCTGAAGTTTCGATGGCTAACCAGCTTTCCTCACCCGAATTATTCAGCCGAATGGATTCATTAATTACATTTTTATAACCACGCTGAAAACGATGATGCTTGCCATTCAATGCAGTTTCGATAAAGTTTGTAAGTCCATCGGAAGTAATGGAGTCGGTCACAATGGTACTTCCGGGGTGTTCGCCGAGTACAACAGCAGCAATCATGGCAATTAATGAATTGCGGTTTACTGGATTTCCATTTGCGTCCACAATAGCTGAACGGTCAACATCGGTATCGAAAATAACGCCTAAATCGGCCCTTTCGCGAACAACAGCATCACAAATAGATTGCATAGCTTCGTGATCCTCAGGATTGGGTACGTGATTCGGGAAACGACCATCCGGCTCCAGAAACTGACTTCCGGCCGTATCGGCACCAAGTGGCTGAAGCACTTTCGAAGCAAAAAATCCTCCTGCGCCATTTCCGGCATCCACAATAATTTTCAGCCCCTGCAGTGGTTTTTCGTAATTCGATTGGATATTTGCATTTTTGCGGATATAGTCAGCCAAAAACGTGGAATACTCATCAATAAACAACCATGATTCGGCAACAGCCTGCTCATTTTCAGCATTAAAAGACTCATTTTCGGCCAGTTGCAAAATTTCCGAAATATCTTTTTTATCCAGTCCGCCCTTTGCCGTAAAAAACTTAAAACCGTTACGATTAAATGGTAAATGACTGGCAGTTATCATCACGCCGGCAGTTGTTGCCTTTCCGGCTGCAATTGTCGTCATAAACATGGCCGGCGTCGACGCCAGTCCGCAATCGAAAACCCGAGCGCCCGACTGCGCCAAACCTGTAATAAATGCATTTTTCAGAGCAGCCCCCGAAAGACGCGAATCGGTTCCAACGGCAACGGAAACGCCATCATTACCCGGTTTATTTTTTAACCATTTTACAAAAGATTTTCCTAAAACTATGGCTACTTCAGGAGTCAGATTTACGTCCTCACCCTGTATTCCTTCCAATGCTACCCCACGAATATCGGAGCCGTTTTGTAATTTTTTCCAGTTCATTGTATTTTTATTTAAAACGTATTTACGGGCACAAAAATAAGCAAAAGAAATTCATTCCTAGTGAAATAAATGACATTTATCCTTTCTGTTTTGCCCCAAAATCAAAACTATTGACAGCTGAATTTGTTAGTCTAATAAAAATAATATTTATGCTCCGCGAAATACGAAAACAATACGAAATTGCTTCATTAAACGAAAGTGAAGCCGACGAATCGGCTATTTTCCAGTTCAGCAAATGGCTCGAAGACGCACTCAACAGCCCGGAAACTGAACCCACAGCAATGGTTATTTCCACAGTCGACGAACAACTACAGCCGCATTCAAGAGTCGTTCTTTTGAAAGATTTCGACGATAGAGGATTGGTGTTTTTTACCAACTACGAGAGTAACAAAGCGCAACAACTAACTTCGAACAATCGCATTGCAGCATTATTTTTTTGGGAATCACTTGAGCGACAGGTGCGCATTACCGGAAAAGTTGAAAAAGTACCGGAGGCTGTATCAGTCAATTACTTCAACTCGCGTCCTGCTGATAGTCGTATCGGTGCTTATGCATCGCCACAAAGCAGAATTATTGAAAACAAGGAATTTCTGGAAAATCGTTTTGAAGAAATTAAGAAACAATTCGGGAATAATGTACCCAAACCCGAACATTGGGGAGGTTATTTGATTCAGCCCGACACCTTCGAATTCTGGCAGGGCCGTCCGAACAGGCTCCACGACCGGCTTTTTTATTCAAAAACCGAATCCGGCTCGTGGAAAAGAGTTCGGTTGGCACCGTAAAATAACGATTTCTGTCAATTTATGGTTCAGTTACTGCATTCTATCACAAACTTTTCTGCATTCTTTATGTATTTATGAATATACATATTTTACCCGTATTCTACCCCCAAGTGTTGATTATATCAAAACCACATCAATGCTATATTCTTTAATTAATTAGACTCCACAGAAAGCAAGGCCAACAAAACAACACCATCAAGAGCTATTTTGCAACCTCAACGCTTAATGGGTTCACTAAGCTTACTATACTATATGGTCCAAAAGGTTGGCTTAAAACTATGAAAATATT
>JAYRXP010000369.1:0-1573 GCA_041917395.1 Paludibacter sp. | reverse complement strand
CCTTCTTATATTTTATCAGTACGTCCTCAATAAGAGAATCCTCACTCTCTTTGTGAAATTCAGATTTTAAATCTGTATTGAAAATTTTACCAACGCCATACCAAAACGATGCAGTAAAACCACCTTTATATCCTTTTATTAACTCAAAAGCCGTTTTGTTTGTTTCCCGCGCAATAAGTTTAAGCAAAAGTTTTCCCTGCGACGTAGACATAGTTCGAACGGCAGATTCGTACTCCTGAAACAACATCTTTTCAGTTTCCCTTATCAGTTTCTTTCTTTCCGAATCGGATGTCATACCTGCAAGTTGCGCATTCAGGTTCTCAATAATTTCGCGTGTTTTGAGTGCATAAGGATACACTTTCCGGAAGTTTCGGATAATCTTGTAATTCTTTTTGTAATACTCATAACGCTCACGGTCGCTCGCAAATCGTTTTGTTGTAGTAGCATTTTTGGTGGTTTTTGTCAGTGCAGCAATCAGAGCAGTATCTTTCGGGCTTATTTGCGGCGTATCAACTTTCAGCAACTGAACCTGTTCAATTTTTTTCACAACAGTATCGAACGGAACTTCCTGAGGTTCTTCTGCTTTAAGTTGCGTTTCGGGCGGACTACTAACAGGCGGAGTTTTTACAGCGCCTTTTTCTTTCGAAATGCTTTCGCTGTCTTTGTTACTTTCAGAGGCCAGCGGATCCTTTCCGGCTGGCTTAAGCGACATATCCTCAACTACAAAATCCTCGAGATTCATATCTAAATTATACAAATCTTCATCCGATAGCGCCGATGACTGCTCCTCTCCAAAATTAATGCTCAATAATCCCAGCAGCAATAAATGAATCAGCAATGTGGTAATCGACGCTATAAGGTGACTTTTTTTATAGCTTTTAATAAATTTCATTTTATAACTGCTCCAAAAAGAAAAGCTATTTTTTCTTAGTTGCTAAAATCATTTTCAAATTAAGTTTATTGCCTATTTCGAGTAAGTTTACCAACTCCTGAACCGACAAGGTATTATCGCAGCGCACCACCACGAAAGCCTCTTTATCTTTGGCCACTTCGCTGGCAAGAACCGATTCGATTTGCTGAAACTGCACCTGTTTATTATTAATGAAATACTGCAAATCTTTGTTTACCGAAAGCAAAATTTCTTTTTTCTGAATCGACTGCGAATTTTTTGCACTCGGCAGGTTGAGCTTGACAACATTGGGATTTAGCAATGTAGAAATAATGATAAAGAACAACATTAAGAAAAACATAATATCGTTCAGTGCTGCAGTGAAAACTTCTGCATGGGGTTTATTTTTCGATTGCAGGTTCATGCTTTGGAGTCTTGTAAAAAGTCGATAAAGTTCATCGCATTTCGTTCCATTCTGTTTACAGCTTTAGCTACTTTAATATTCAGCCAGTTATAAAAAATATAAGCCAGAATGCCCACCACAAGCCCGGAAGCGCTCGAAACCATCTTCACATACAAACCCGAAGAAACAGCTCCGATACTAACATCGCTCGTTTGCGAAATATCAAAAAAAATCTTGATAACTCCGAGAATTGTTCCCAAAAACCCAAACATGGGCGCAAT
>JAYRXP010000368.1:0-3678 GCA_041917395.1 Paludibacter sp. | reverse complement strand
GTGAAATTAAAACAGCTACGGTTAAAGTAGATTTTGCAAATACAAGTCACAGTAACGTTCTGGTTCCTGTTTTTGCATTCGGGCCCGGAGCCGAAAACTTTGCAGGCATATACGAAAATGCTGAATTGGGACGAAAAATTATAGACTTCATTCAGAAATAATCGTCCTTGGCACTTAAAGACACTTACATACATTATTTTAAAATTATTCATTATGAAACTTACAAAGATTTTCTTTAGTGGTTATTTCCTGTTAATGACTTTTGTTGTATTAATTGGAATAACTTCATGCACAAAGACTAATATCTCACAAATTGTCAGACTTAAAGCTCCGGAACGTCCTGCCGGACAAGAAAATGTGCTTCAGTTACGTTGCGACCCTATACCCACAGTCAGAGTGGCTTTTATTGGTTTGGGCTCCCGTGGTTCGGAAGCAGTAAGACGTTTTATGTATCTCGAAGGCATTGAAGTGGTGGCTATCTGTGATATCAATAAAGATTTTGTTTCAAAAACACAGGAATTACTTGCTGAAAATAAAAGAGCTAAAGCGCTTGAATTCACAGGAAAAGAGGACTGGAAAAAAGTTTGCGAACTCAAAAATGTAGATTTAATCTATAACTGTACGCATTGGGCATTACATACTCCCATTGCTGTTTACGCAATGGAGCACGGCAAACACGTTGCCCTTGAGGTGCCCGCTGCCATGAGCATTGAAGAATGCTGGAAACTGGTTGATACAGCCGAAAAAACACGTCGTCATTGCATGATGCTTGAAAATTGTTGTTACGATTTCTTCGAAATGGCAACACTCAATATGGCTCAACAAGGTGTTTTAGGTGAGATAGTGCACGTTGAAGGAGCGTATATTCACGATTTACGCGAACTTAATTTCAAATCACCTGAAGATGGTGGTTATCAGGGAATGTGGAGACTTCAGTATAACGCAGATAATAAAGCCAATGTTTATCCAACTCATGGATTAGGCCCTGTATGTCAGGCATTAAATATTCATCGTGGCGATAAAATGAATTATCTGGTATCTATGTCTTCCGATCAGTTTGGTATGAAGGAATATGCGAAAAACAAATTCGGAGAAAAATCTGACTACGCCAAACGCACCTACGAACAGGGAGATATGAATACAACTATCATCAAAACCGAGAAGGGAAAAACCATTATGATACAGCACGATGTAACAAGTCCTCGCCCATACAACCGTATCCACATGCTTAGCGGTACCAAAGGATTTGTTCAGAAATATCCGGTTCAGGGTATTGCATTGGAACCCAATGCTCATGAATTCCTCTCAGAAAAAGAAATGGAAAAAATGCTGAAAAAATATGAGCATCCTATCGTAAAAGAAGTGGGTGAAAAAGCCAAAGAAGTGGGTGGACATGGTGGAATGGACTTCATCATGGATTATCGACTGATTTACTGTCTGCGAAATGGTTTGCCACTCGATCAGGATGTGTATGATGCTGCTGAATGGTCAAGCCTGGTAGAATTGACTGAAATGTCAGTTAGAAAAGGTTCTGTGCCTGTTGAAGTGCCTGATTTTACACGTGGAGACTGGAAAAAACTCACAAAACTGGAATTTGCAAAATAAAAAAGGAAATGTCAGAAGGAACGCATAACCTTCCGCTGAATACCGGTTTGTTAAACAATACTTTGTATTTCGTGAAAATGTGGGTCGGAAATAAAGTTGACATTGAAGAAATCCTGATCAACAAATAAAATATATAGAACTAATTTATTGAAACCGTTGAACCGTTCGTATTTATAAATGACTTATTATTGTGTGAGTCATACTTAGTAAGGTTTAACGGTTTCATTCTTTTTGCAATTTATATGAAAATAAAATACATTTCCTCAATCATTCTATTGTTTTGCTTTTTCACGGATATTGGATGCAATCCTATCGAAGAAATCACGCAGAATACGGATGACATTTATCTTGCAGGGTACAATAAGGTAGCGTTGCAATCTGAAATAACAACTGTACAGCCCATGTCGGGCATTGTATTCTGGCCGGCTCAGGCAAAATCGCGTAACAGCACTTATGGAAGTTCAATCAGTCTCGAATTTTCCTATTGCCTCCCTTCGGATGTGGTTACAGGAAAAGCGGATGGTAAAATACAGTATGATTGGTCTTCGTTTGAAGCACTGCTTAATGATATTGCCAGTCGGGGACATCAGGCTATTATACGATTCCGCTACGAATACCCGAATGCAACCACAAGCGGAATAAAAGGAGGAACAGCAGTTCCTGCGTATATTAAATCGCTCCCCGATTACCACGAAACATACAACGCCAATGCCGGAGGTGATGGAGCTACTTACTATGCCGACTGGAGCAATAATGAACTGCAATGGTTTACAAAACAGTTTTATACCGATTTTGCCGCAAAATACGATCAGGATGTCCGCATTGCATTTGTTCAGCTTGGTTTTGGCCACTGGTCGGAGTATCATATTTACGGAACCGCACTCAGAGCAGGAATAAACTTTCCATCGCATGATTATCAGACTGAATTTCTGACCCATGTAAATTCTGTATTCAATCATACGCCCTGGAGTATCTCCATCGATGCGGCTGATAAAACCTATACGCCCATAGTAAATAGCAAATCGTTGATGCATCTGAGTTTTGGTTTGTTTGATGATTCGTTTATGCACAGTCAACATGAAATAGCTCAGGGCGACGGATACAATGAAAATTGCTGGATGGCTATCGGCACCGACAGATGGAAAAAAGCGCCTGCTGGTGGCGAAATAAGCTACTATACCAAAAACGATCAGAGGAACTTTCTGAATCCGGCAGGCATGTATGGTTTTACGTGGGAACAGGCAGCTTCAAAATACCACATCACCTATATTCTTGGCAACGATGCTCCGGGTACAACCTATGGAACACCCGAAAGAATAAAAGAAGCCGGAATCGCTTCGGGTTATTCGTTTCGGATTGATGACTTCAGAGTAAAAGGGGATAGTTCGGCTGTGAAAATTACCAATACGGGTGTTGCTCCTATATTCAGAAATGCATATGTGGCGGTGAATGGTGTGCGCTCTGACTACAACCTTACTCAACTTTTACCCGACTCAAGTGTGTGGACAAAAATCCCAACCGGGGGAATGAAACCCGTTCTCAGTATCGAATGTGACCATTTACTTCCAGGAAAAAAAATAGAATTTGATGCCAATATTCAATAATACTCTTATGAAAAAAATTCTTTATACCATTTTACTTATAACCATACATGGAAGCCTGTCGGCCCAATATCAAACTGAAATTATCATCGAAAAAGATGAATACTGGTGGGGTGGTGCTGTAGGTTTAGGTTCAGGCATGCCGTTCGAAGGAAATGTGGAATTGTTTGATCTTTCATTGCAGAATAAAAACAATCAGGTAGTTCCACTTTTGCTTTCAAATCGCGGAAGATACCTGTGGAGTGATTCTCCTTTCACTTTCGAAATGAATAACGACCGGATTGTCGTAAAATCAGGCTGTGAAAAGCCGGCTGTGGTGAAAGCCGGAAATACCCTGAAAGAATCGTATCTCGCAGCATCGAAGGCGCATTTTACTCCTTCAGGTATTTTGCCTGATACCTTATTTTTCACAATGCCGCAATACAATACCTGGATTGAACTCATGTACAATCAAAACCAGAAAGATGTGATG
>JAYRXP010000367.1:0-2846 GCA_041917395.1 Paludibacter sp. | reverse complement strand
CAATTGATAATTCATAATTGATAATTCATAATTGGAAAAGAGGTTTTTATTTGTTTTTCTTATTGTTGTACAGTGTGTTGTTGCACTCGGTCAGTCTTCTGTTGAACCACCTCGTTTAGTAGTGGGAATAATGGTGGATGGATTGCAGCAAAAACATTTGGATATGCTGTGGAGTTATTTCGATCCTGCTGGTATCAAGCGAATAATGGGAGAGGGAGCACGTTGTCGCAGCGTAAATTACAATATTGTTTCGGGTGGAAATGTTTCGGATATTGCCACTGCTATGACTGGTACAGTGCCTTATTATCACGGTATTACAGGAAATAATTTCTATAACCGTACAAATGACAAAATACGGCCTTACGTTTACGACGAGCAGGAAATTGGTATCGGAACGACTGAAACCTATTCGGCCTATAACTTACTGGCAAGTACTGTTTTGGACGAACTAATGCTTGCCAATTCTGGACGTTCAAAATGTTATGCAGTTGCTATCAATCCCGGAGAAGCCATTATGCTGGGCGGACACACAGCCAAAAGCGTTTCGTGGATCGATGATATTAACCATAAATGGGTTACCACGGGCTACTACAAAGATGGGTTGTGCAAATCGGCCGATAACATGAATGTGAATGGCGCTTTTAAAAATATTTCAACGCGCGACTGGCAACCAATGTATGCGCTGAACACCTATTTATCGGCTTCGAACGAATCAAAAAAAACAGACTTTTCGATTCGACCCGCTGACACTAAAACTAAAAACACAACAGTTACCTGGCTTAAAAATACGCCTTCGGCCAATTCGCTGGTTGCTGATCTGGGAATACGAATTGTAAATGATGAAAATCTGGGACAGGACAACGTGACTGATATGCTGATGCTTCAGTTTACAGTAAGAACTCCCAACGAAAAAGTATTCTCGCTTCAGTCGGCCGAAAAGGAAGATATGTATCTGCGTTTGGACAGAGAGATTCAAAGTCTGCTTCAGAAAATTGACGTTAAAGTGGGATTAGACAAAACGCTTGTGTTTCTTTTTGCTAATCAAACCGATATTCACTCGCCCTCCGAACTGGGCGAAAATAATATACCGGCTGGTTATTTCAGTGCCAATCGTTCAATGGCATTACTCAACACTTATTTGATGGCAATTTATGGTCAGGAACGCTGGATAACAGGATATTACGGAAAAAGCATTTTTCTGAATAAACAGAAAATTGAGGAGAAAAAATTGAATTTTGCCGAATTTCAGAAAGTTGTGGCTGACTTTATGCCCGAGTTTGAAGGAATACAGGCAGCTTATCCTTCGCATCAGGTACTGGCAATGGGAGGTGATTCAAATTCCGAAATGGCCCGTCTGCGAAACTCCACACACAAAAACAGCATGGGCGACGTGATTATTACACTTATGCCGGGTTGGCTGGAACTGGATAGCGATTATCGTCCGGTTGGCGAGTCGAATGCGATTACTTCGTACACACCACTTGCATTTTATGGCTGGAAAATCAAACCTGCACTTATCAACACATCCTATCAGGTAACCGATATAGCTCCGACACTGTCGAGACTGCTCAATATTCCGTTACCAAACGCTTGCATAGGTAAACCTATAAAAGAAATTTGTGAATAATATTATGTATAATTTCGACGAAATAATTGACCGAAAAGGCACCAACGCCGTTAAACTCGAACGCTGTAAAGCTCTTTTCGGAACCGAAGATGTGCTGCCTCTCTGGGTTGCCGACATGGATTTTCGCACACCCGATTTCATCCTCGATGCTATCGAAAAACGTTTGGAGCATCCCATTCTCGGTTATTCAATGCCTCCCAAAGATTTTTACCCGCTTATTCAAAAGTGGATTACCGACCATCACAACTGGTCTGTAAAACGCGAATGGATTGGTTTTCTGCCAGGCATTGTTCCCGGGTTATCGTTTGCAGTACAAAGCCTTACAAAGCCCGGCGATGAAGTGATTGTGCAGTCACCTGTTTATTATCCATTCTTCAACGTAATCAAAAACAATCACAGAGTACTGATTAACAACCAGTTGATTGAGAAAGATGGTAAATACGTTATGGACTACGACGATCTGGAGTCGAAAATCAACGAAAAAACAAAACTGTTTATTTTCTGCAACCCCCATAATCCGGGCGGAAGAGTCTGGACACGGGATGAGTTGACAAAAATGGTGGCTATTTGCGAAAAGCATAATATCACTATCATTTCGGACGAAATTCATGCTGACATGGTTTTACCCGGAAATACAGCACATACACCTCTGGCAACTGTTTCTGAATGGGCTGAACAACATACAGTTACATTTATGGCTCCCACCAAGGTATTCAATATGCCGGGGCTGATCAGTTCGGGTTATATTATTCCGAATGCAGCATTAAGGCAACAGTTTGCTGAATATCTGGAGGCTTCGGAGATGAATGCCGGAAATATCTTTGCATACATTGCCGCTATGGCAGCGTATCAGCATGGCGAAGCCTGGCGTGTGGAAATGCTGGACTATGTTCAGAAAAATATTGAATTTATAGCTGATTATCTGAAAAATAATGTTCCGCAGGTAGTTCCCATGATTCCGGAAGCATCGTTTCTTGTTTGGCTCGATTGTAAAAAACTTGGAATGGAAACCGACGAGTTGCATCAATTCTTTTCGCTAAAGGCGGGATTAGGACTTAACAAGGGAACAATTTTCGGAGCCGGTGGCGAATATCATTTGCGATTGAATGTGGCATGTTCACGCAGAATTCTGGAACAGGCTATGGAGCAGTTGAAAAAAGCGGTTGATGATGTAGTGATGTGATGATATGATGATGTGATAATGTGATGATGTGGTGAT
>JAYRXP010000366.1:0-3848 GCA_041917395.1 Paludibacter sp. | reverse complement strand
CGCTGTTGATAAATCTCGAAAAATCGCTTTCGAAAGAGATGATACGAACCAATAGGGCAGGGGCTTACAACAGCACAACATTGATTGATTGCAACACCCGAAAATATCACGGACAGTTGGTTTTACCACTACCTGAAGTTGACGATTCAAATCATGTGCTTCTTTCTTCGCTCGACGAGACAGTTATTCAGCATGGCGCTGAGTTTAATCTCGGGATACATAAATATAATGGAAACAATTTTAGTCCGAACGGGCATAAATATATTCGACAGTTCGATTGCGAAGTTATTTCACGTACCGTTTATCGGGTAGGCGGCGTAGTGCTTTCAAAAGAAAGAATGCTCGTTTCGTTCGAACCACGCATACTTATTAAATATACACTTTTAGAAGCACATTCGCCAACAACACTTCGGTTTAAACCATTTCTGGCTTTTCGCAGTGTAAATGCATTGTCCAAACAAAACGCTAATGCCGATACAGGCTATTCGGAAGTAAATAATGGGATTTCAGCCCGTCTATACAAAGAATATCCTTATTTGTATATGCAGTTTTCGAAGAAAAACGCTTATGTCCACAACCCGGATTGGTACAAAAATATTGAGTATTACAAAGAGCAGGAACGAGGATACGAGTATCAGGAAGATTTGTTGGTGCCTGGGTATTTTGAAATACCGATTAAAAAAGGTGAAAGTATAATTTTCTCAGCGGGAATAAGCGAAGTGTCGCCACGCAAGTTGAACGAATTATGGGAAACGGAATTTAAGCGGCGAAGTGTTCGAGACAATATGTTCAATACCCTTAAAAACTCAGCCGAACAGTTTTATAAACGCGAAGGAAATAAAACGTATCTGCTGGCCGGTTATCCGTGGTTTGGTGCCCGTGCCCGCGATCAGTTTGTGGCTTTGCCGGGTTGTACGCTTGTAATAGATCGAAATGATTATTTTGATGCTATAATGGAAACCTCGGTTCACGAGCTGAAAAGCTTTATGAATGGTAATCCGGCAGCCGTTAAACTACAAAATATCGACGAACCTGATGTATTACTTTGGTTTATTTGGGTTGTTCAACAGTTTGCGGCAAAGTTCTCCATAGCAGAAGCGCATTCGCGATTTGGTGAAATAGTGCAGGAAATTATCGTTTTTATCCGTAAACTGAATCATCCGAGACTCATATTGCACTCCAACGGATTGCTTTATGTGGATGGCAGAGAAAAACCGGCTTCCTGGATGAATGCCATGGAAGATGGCTATCCGATTACTCCGCGTACAGGTTATGTGGTGGAAATTAATGCGTTGTGGTTCAATGCGCTGAAATTTGCATCTGAGCTTACGCGAAGTGCAGGTAATGAACATGCAGCTGATTTGCTTGATTATCAGGCCGAAATGACAAGGGAAGCTTTTGTACAGACTTTCTGGAATGGTTCTTATTTGTACGACTATGTAGATGGTTTTTACAATAATCCCGAAGTAAGACCAAATATGATTTTTGCGGTGTCAATGCCGTATTCGCCGCTAAACCGTAAACAACAAAAAGCCGTTGTAGATATTTGTACAAAAGAATTGCTTACGCCTAAAGGCTTGCGAAGTTTAAGTCCAAAAAGTGGATTCTATCGTCCGAATTATGTGGGTGGAATGCTCGAAAGAAACCGAAATTACCACAACGGGCCTGTATGGCCGTTTACAATCGGAGCTTATGCTAATGCTTATCTCAGCATATATAAGGAAAGTGGAATTTCGTTTGTCGAACGAATTCTTACCGGACTTGAAGCAGAACTGACGGAACTTTGTGTTGGTACAATTCCCGAATTGTTCGATGGTAATCCTCCCTACAAAGGACATGGAGGAATGTCGTTTGCAATGAGTGTAGCCGGCGTATTGCGTGTAATTAATGATTTAAGTAACTACAAATCGAAGAGTGAATGAAGGCATTAATGTTTGGCTGGGAATTTCCACCACATATTTTAGGTGGTTTAGGTACAGCAAGTTACGGATTGACTAAGGGTATGTCGTTGCAGCCGGATATGGAAATTACGTTTGTAATACCAAAACCACATGGCGACGAAGATCAGAGTTTTTTGAAAATAATCGGAGCATGCAATGTGCCTGTTGTTTGGAAAGAAAACAGTTGGGAACATGTTAATAACCGGATTGGTCATTTGATGCATCCGGATGAATATTTCTGGCTTCGCAATGGAATTAAATACGATTTTAACCGGATTTATACCAACGATTTGGGTTGTATCGATTTTTCGGGACGTTATCCTGATAATCTGATTGAGGAAATATCCAACTACGAGGCTGTGGCAAGTGTCTTGGCACATCAAATGGATTTTGATATAATTCATTCACACGATTGGTTAACCTATCCGGCAGGTGTGTTTGCGAAGCAGATAAGTGGTAAACCACTTGTAATTCACGTACATGCTACCGATTTCGACCGTAGTCGCGGACAGGTTAATCCTACCGTTTACAGTATTGAAAAACGTGGTATGGATATGGCCGATCATATTATGACAGTGAGCGAATTAACACGTCGAATAGTTATTGAAAAATACCATCAGGATCCTGCAAAAGTGACAACCGTACACAATGCTGTGGAGCCATTGCCCGATGCCGATACGTTTACAAAAACACCACGTAAGGACAAGGTGGTAACTTTTTTGGGACGTATTACTATGCAAAAAGGTCCTGAGTATTTTGTTGAAGCTGCACATCGGGTACTGCAAAAAACCAAAGGCGTACGGTTCGTAATGGCCGGAAGCGGCGATATGATGCAGGCGATGATAGACCTTGCTGCACGCCGTGGAATAGCGGATAAATTCCATTTTACCGGCTTTCTGAAAGGCAGACAGGTGCACGAAATGCTGGCTGAGAGCGATGTGTATATCATGCCATCGGTGTCAGAGCCATTTGGAATTTCGCCCCTCGAAGCCATGCAGGTTGGTACGCCGACTATTATTTCGAAACAATCCGGTTGTGCCGAAATTTTGACTCATGCCATTAAAACCGATTATTGGGATATTGATGCTATGGCCGACGCAATCTATGCTATTGTTAAAAATCCGGCTATGTACGAAAGTCTTCGTAATCTGGGCCGCAATGAAGTAAACAATATTAAATGGTACGATGCGGGGTTGAAAGTCAGGGGTATTTACGAAGCTGTAATTTAATCAGTTTATAATTAGCAATTTACAATTAATAATTAAAGAAAAGAATATTCAGTATGAAAAATATATGCTTCTATTTTCAGATTCACGAACCTGTAAGGTTGAAACGTTATCGTTTTTTCGAAATTGGTCAGGATCATTACTATTATGATGATTTTCAGACAGATGAACGCATTGATCATTTGGTTGAAAAATCGTACATGAACGCCAACCGGACTATTGCCGAAATGATTCGTAGTTCGAATGGTAAGTTTCGCTGCTCGTTTGTAATTTCAGGTGTTACGCTGGAGCTTTTTGAACAATTTGCTCCGCAGGTTATCGATAGTTTCAAGGAACTGGCAAAGACGGGTTCTGTTGATTTTCTGGCTGAACCTTATGCTCACTCATTAGCTTCGGTTTTCGATGCGGCTGAGTTCGAAAAGCAGGTTACACTTCATTCAGAGAAAATTAAACATCTTTTTGGCATAAAACCCACAACTTTTTTCAATACCGAACTTATTTATTCCGACGAAATTGGTGAGTTGGTTTCGAAAATGGGTTACAAAACCATGATGGTGGACGAAGCGAAGCATGTAATGGGCTGGAAAAGTCCGAATTATATTTACAAACATTCCTATTTGCCAAAATTAAAATTGCTTGTTCGAAACTGGAAACTCAGCGACGATCTGGCTTTCAAATTTGT
>JAYRXP010000365.1:0-7817 GCA_041917395.1 Paludibacter sp. | reverse complement strand
CCTCCATGCTTTGCAGCAGTTTGAATTGCGCCCTGGAGCGTTGCAGGTTGTGTTTCGGACTCATAATTTTGTAATAGGTATCACCGTTCAGATAATCGGCCAAAAAGCGACTCAGTTGCATATATGTCAACAGCTTAGCTCCAAATGGAAGTAATTCTACTTCGATGGGGGTTAGGAACTTTTTGGCTTCTTGCAGGTATCCCTTTGTGTACGATCTGAAAATATCCATGTTGAAGTTGACATTATTCAGGTCCAACTCGTCTTCTTTACCGGTATTTCCGGCTGTACGCATAAAATCGCCGAAATCGGAAACCACAAAACCTGGCATAGCTGTATCCAAATCGATAACACAAAGCACCTCGCCCGATTTATCAAACAACATGTTATTTACTTTGGTATCGCAATGATTGATACGTTTTGGTAGTTTTCCTTCGCGGTATAATTGTTCGCATACGCACATTTCGTCAGCACGTTTTTCCACTTCATTTACCAATTCGGCAACTTCCGACAGTCTGCCTGCTGCATTGTTAGCTACTGCTTCTCTGAATTGCTTCAGACGAAATTCCATGTTGTGAAAATCAGGAATTATTTCTCCCAATGGCTCACCCGGTAAGTCTGATAACATTGCCTGAAAATTTCCAAAAGCTCTTCCGGCAGAATAAGCATATTCAGGAGTTACTGCTTCGTGTGTTTCTGAACCTGGGATGAGCAAAGTCATTCTCCAGTAATTATCTCCATCAAAATAATACAATTTGTCATCCGTAGCAGAAATGATAGTAAGCGTTTTGCGGTGAACTTCCTGTTCACCAACTGCAAGGAGTTTACGGCGGATATGATCTGTAACCCGCTGAATATTATTCTGCAACATCTCTACATCTTTGAAAATATGATGATTAATTTTTTGCAACACATATTGCGTATTTACTCCCTTCAGAGTTACGCGGTAAGTTGAATTAATCATTCCTTCGCCAAACGCAGTAATGGTTTCTGCTTCGCCATTTATCCGGAATTTTCCGGCTATTACTTTTAAATCAGTCATTCGATCAGTATTAAATTCTGTTTATCTGAGATGTTATTAACCTCAGGATTAGATTTTGATAAATATTTTATTTTTGTGCATGTATCTGAGTACAGCATAAAGAATGAAAACGCCTCCTGCAAAGGTCAGACTCTCGTCCCAGTTGCCAATGTAGGATTTTAATCCGCCTATAAACACGGTTGCCATACCTCTGAGTTGCTCACCAAAAACATGCGAAACCACATAGGCAAATATGCCATTAGAGCCGATTACGATCATCCATTTAGTTCCAATGCGAATTTTCCACACATCTATCAACAGGTAAAACAAACTAAGCAGAAGAACGCAAATTCCACCGGAAAACAAGACAAATGAACTGGTCCATAATTTTTTAATAATTGGATGAAAACAATCCATCAACAAAGCCAAAGCAATGAGCGCAATACCAAATAACACAAAGTTTCTCAGTTTTTTCATTTGCGACAATCCGCTTTGAAGCATATAACCTGTAAAAACCCCAAGCATAGTGGTAGCACCAAAATTGATGCTTGAAATTATCCAGGTATAATCCAATCCATCGTCAAATCGACCCAATACAAACGCATCGACAAGCTGCGCAACATTACCCGAAGCTGTGTAAGCACCTGCAGTGGTTCCATTTACCGGGATCAGAGCCATAATTGCCCAATACAAAAGCAACAATCCCACAGTGGCAGTTATTTGATGTAAAACGGGCAGGTAAAGTATCAGAATTGTGGCGATAAGATATCCTGCTGCAATAGCCTGCAGGGTGTTAGCGTAAAAATGCCACTGACCCGGATCATATGTCAGAAGATTTCCCTGGACGATCAGTCCCAGAAACCATAGAATAAGTATGCGTTTGATGGTGTGCATCCACAGTTTTTTATCCGACAGTTCACCTTCTAAACGCTTGCGGTAGGAATAAACCATTGAAATACCCACCAGAAACATAAACAAAGGCATAATAATATCGTAGAACCGAAAACCGAACCACTCCACATGATTCATCTGGTCGTATAAAAATTTGGATATGTTATTATGAAAAACTTTGTCGAGTCCCATAATAACTCCTTCACCTCCAATAATCCAAAACATATCAAATCCGCGTAGTGCGTCTACAGAAACAACTCTTTCCGTAGAGGAAAGTGTCGTGTTTCTTACATGAAAATTATTTAATTGCGCTGCTATCTGCGACATAATTTCTCCTGTTTTAAGTTGTATATTATTTCTGTGGTATAGCTTCCAGAATTTTCACCTCGAAGGGTTGCAATTCAATTTGAAATTGACTTCCGGATGCTACAGCTTGCAGTTTATTTCCTGTTCGAACATCAAAAAACTGATAATTAGCAGATTGATTTCGAGAAAATTCAAAAACGACAGCTGTGTTAACCAAAAACTGTTGTTTCTGAGAAGATGGATTTCGCAACATTAAAAGTCCTTTTTTGGGAACAAAAGATGCAAAACCATATACGGCAGACTCTGAGGGAGAACCACCCACCCAGTGTGTGTCATACAAGATGTTTTCATTCGCTTTTGCCCATTTCGCCGCAGCAGCCATATCGTCCCAGTTATTTTTATTTAGTTTGTGTGGATTTACGTACAATTCCTGTAAAGCTGAACCATTTCCGAAGTATGACCAAATCTCATCAGCTATGTCTTTATCGTTCATTTCCAGAGAATCGGGGACTCCGTTGTCGGCAATACAAATTCCGTGATTCATCAACGAATTAAGAGGATAAAGCGGCCCGCGCTTTACAATATTGTTGTAAGTTTCTGCGTCTCTGAAGTTCATCCAGCGCTGACGTTGATTACCCTCGCCGGACAAGCCTGTGTCTGCGCCATTGCGCCAAATAGCGTCTCCGTAATACAGCCAATAAGGAGAAGGCCATGTACCAACCGTCAGACTAAAATATAAATCTGTTTTAATGCTTCTTAAATCGGGAATGAGTTTGAGCAGTGCATCAATATCTTTTTCGTATGCTGCATTGGCACCTTCAGTTCCATTACCCATTCCAACGCCGTCGAACTTAAACATCGAAACTCCCTGTTTGGTCACAAAACTGCTTGCTACCTCAAAAAAACGTTTGTAATAATTAGTTCCACCCAATGAAAACCCATTGTCATTGGTTTCGAATGGAGGTTGTTGTTGTTGACCATAAAGTAATCGCTGAACTTTTGCATCATCGTAACCACCCCACGGAGAAATCCATACGCCAAGATTCGCATTATATTTGTGGGTCGTTTCTGCTAATTTTTTAAATTCATTTGGGAAACCGCTGTTGAACTTCCACAAGGTTTGATTGTCATCCCATCCATCGTCAAACAAAAAAGCGTCCATTTTCACATTCCTTTTCACAATAAGACTATCTGCAAAAACCTGAATACGGTCCAGACACTGTTTTTCATCCATTTTACGGTCGACCCATGAGATATCATACCATGAATTATAATGAAGTTGGTGGTGGTAAGGCACTGCGCGTTCGCGTTCCAGGTAATACAGAAAGCTACGTCGGAGCTGATCAGGTGCTGTTACTCCACACACTGCTGTAAATGTAAGTTCTGAAGTGGTAAGTGGAATATATCTTTTAATTGAAATACCATACGTGTAAGCAGCCAGGGTATCAAACTGACTCATAGGATGCTCCAGCGCAAAAAACATGTCGTTACCTGTTATAGGCGATCCAGCTACAACTCCGTTGCATGTGAGATTATTGTTTACGGGTAATTGTATTAACCCTATTTTATCAATCCTCAATGAATCTGCAGTAGAGAATGAGAATTCCTGTTTAATGTAGTTCGATCCGTTTTTTAAAATCGACTTCCAACGTATTTTCAGTCCTGACTGACGATGAATCAATTCAGCTACAATGCTTTTACCAGCAAACGATTCTGATTTTTTTATTGCTTTTTTATTTGCTTTTACCGCCTGAGAAACGATAGTACCGACAAGTTCAAAATCGGCGGATTTGAGCATAGTCCCATCATGTAACTGTACATAAAACCAATCAGTATTATTCCATTGCACATGGGTATTCGTTAATTTGTTTTTGAATATGTCAGCATGAATGGAGTTACCTTTCAGTACCCATTGGCAGTTTAGAACATTATTTCCCAATGAAATAGCATCCGATTTGATTGTAGCTTTTGCAGTTCCAATGTTTTTGCTAAAAAACCAGGGCTGGGCAAATGTAGGTTGCAATAAGCTTAAAAAGATAATAATAACTGAAATTTGTTTGAAATTCATGTGTCAATAAGTTTTATATCACACACAGTACTTTATGCCTGTTTTCAGCCTGAGCAGGATAATGATACCGATAGTGTGTTTTAGTTTTTAAAGAAAATAAAGAGGAATAAATAAAGTTGTCTCAATGTTTTTTATGATCATAAAAAGTATAGTATACCCTGCAGAATGTTTTTTACCATTCTGAATATTTATTTACTTATACTTTTTATTGTGAGATAATTACAAAAAACCGTTAGTTTACAGTAATGTTATGTAACGTATTAAAACCGGTCTTTTTGTTCCATACATTTTTATTTGAGAATCCAATGCTATATTCGCTTCGTTTAGCCAGACTTGGATAGGGATCGGGAAGATTCAGGTAAATATTATAACTTTTACCCTTCATACTTAACGGTAATATATCTTCGAACACAATGTTTTGGGATACACCCGCAAACCATCTGCGTGGATCGTCTTTCAGTTTATACACAACAGTATCAGCTTTACTTGCAAAAATGAGCTCTACATTTCGGGGGTTTGCCGGCGAAGCAAAACCTACATTTTTGAGCGATAGTTTCATTGTGAATTTTTGTCCGGCAACAGGATTTTCGGTAAATTGCCCTTGCTGCAATACAAATCTGTAGCCAAGTCTGCGATTAATTTCATCCATACATCCTGAAGTTTTCCAGCTATTTAAAACGGTGCTGTTATATCCTGAATTGAGGTAAGACCAGTGATATTTTTCCATTTGTAAAATGGCATTTTGGCATTGCGAATAAGTGGATGGGACACAGGTTTCGCCACCCATAATAGTATATTTCGAATCCTTTTCCCAGAATAATTTCTGTTGTGCTGCAGGAAATGTACCCATATCACCTGCATCGGCCAAAAAGCAATCGTTATGACAGGCAAGTCTTGCAAGATCGGTCTGGTTGTAAGCCGACGATTCAGAAATTGTATCATTGTAAGTTAAATTAAAACATTTAACTTTAAACTCGGGAGTGCGAACGCAAACCATTCTGTCTTTAGGTAAAGCCAGCAGCAATGCATCCAAGACTGCCCTGCGGGGTGCAAAATCATCCTGTTTGATGGGCGACATGATAAAGTTTGAGGTGTAATACCACTCTCCCCAAACTCCAACAAAACCAGCCTGCATAACATAAATTACATCAGAATTTTCTATCAGATACGGCGTAAGTTGCTGAATATGTTGCAAAACGATGTCTTGTGGCGCATCCCATGGTTTTTTGCTTTCGCTGGAAGAATAGGCAAAACGTAAAATACATTTGCAACCACCTTCGCGAATAGCTTTCATGTTTTGATCAATGAGTGTCAAAAACTCATTGGAAATTGGTTTGTCGATAAATGAATCGAGATAATACATAGTTAGTATCAGTGAACGACCAAGTAAGCGGTGAGTGTTTACTGTAGATGCACTAATAGGCGTTTTTGAATTGGATGAGTAATACTCTACCTGACTGTAAAATCCTCTT
This sequence comes from Paludibacter sp., assembly GCA_041917395.1. Taxonomy (GTDB): domain Bacteria; phylum Bacteroidota; class Bacteroidia; order Bacteroidales; family Paludibacteraceae; genus Paludibacter. Next base: position 2,062 of record JAYRXP010000365.1, on the reverse strand, counting down.
TCGGGGTTTACAATTGCGGTATCGGATTCAGTATAATTCACATCAAACAAACCATCATCTTTGATTGTGTTATTTGGGTCGCACGACATTGCTAACAAAGCAATAGCCGAAATGAACAAAATATAGCAGTGTTTTACTAATTTCATGAAAATAGATTTATATGATATGAATAAGAGTATTTATATAAGAGGTTGTGCCGGAAGCGAACAAGGTGTAAATTATTCCTTCGACACAACCTCTTGTATGATAAAAATTAAGTTCTTTTAATTATTGCAGTTTAACTTGCATCAAACTTGCTTTACTTCCACCGCCACCAGGTAAGCAACCGGCAATAGCCCATGCAGGGGTTTGAGCGAAAACTCCGATTCCGATAGTACTAGCCCATGTGCTTGAAACTAATTCTTTGGTGATTTTGCCTTCAAACTCTACTACTGTGCCGCTAAGAACTTTTGGTTTTGAAATAGTGACTACGTTGCTACCAGCAGGAACTGTATTTACCCATGCCCATGCTGTTTGATCAGTAGCTGACGCAGGGAAATTATATACTGCAAGATCAGTCAGATTAAGAGATAACATTCCATCCAACATATAATCTGCACCACATGTTCCACCCCATAACCATGAGTTATTTCCGGTAGTGCTTACGTTATCAGTGTTAATAAAAATATCAAACGATCCAACATTCGCACTGTCCATTTTAACGTAGAAATACAGATAATTATCATCAAAAGTTACTTTAAATGTTTGGATGTTTTTGATAGTTGCAGTATCAGGTAATGTAGAAGTGAATAATTTTTCAGCAGGCACTTCACTCCAGTCGCTTAAATCACCATCTGTTTTGATCAAAGGTTTTGCAATAACAATGGTTGAAGTAAATTCTTTTGAACCACCTTCGTTTGTTGCAGTAAGCGATACTGTAAAAGAACCTGAAGTGCTATACACGTGCACCGGATCTTTCTCTGTTGATAATGGAGAGTTGTCTCCAAAATTCCACGAATAGGTTACACCGCCCACAGTTGTGTTGGTAAATACCACAGTGTCTTGTTTCAGTTCATACGAGAATGAAGTTACAGGCACCTCTGTTGTATTACAACTAACTAACATAATTGCCACCAAGGCAATAAATAAAAATTCAATACGTCTTTTCATAATGATAAATTTAAAAAATTAGTGAATAATAAATTTTATTTTTGTTCTTATTAATTTTGTTCAATTCCACTTACCAGAATTTCGTTCGAAGGTATAGGGTATTGGATCTTTTTATTTGTATACTCAATCATCTCCCATGGTTGTGCACCGGCATATTGTCTATCCATATTCTTTTTATTACGATAAACATCAAACATACGATGTCCTTCAAAAGCCAGTTCTAATCTTCTTTCGTCCAGCACAATGTCTAACACAGAGCTATATCCGTGCAAATTATTGGTTGAGAAAAGTTCGTCACCTGTGAGTCCAGCACGAGTTCTGATGGTGTTAACATCGGCAAGAGCATTGTCGGTCTGATTTAATTTTGCATAAGCTTCAGCACGATTCAGAATCACCTCAGCCCATCTGAGCATTACCGGTGAACTCAACATAGGATCTCCGCCCTGATACGAGAACTTGGTAATATAATACTTCGGAAAAGTATTTCTATCCTGCATTTTAGGAGTTAATCGTACCACATATTTATTGCCGTTAAACATTATGTAGTTTTGATTGTATCCGTTTACTGACTCAGTTTGTACATAAATTTTTACCGAGCTACTGGTGAAATAGTACTTGCCGTTCACATCAAGCGTAACATCATGTATCTCATTCGATCTGAAGTCAACACCCTCTGTGCTTACAGGGAAAGTTATCATATAAGCAGTTGAATTGGATTTGTACTGTGGAACTACAAATTTGTAACGCACATCGTTCGGATATCTTTCGTAAAGCATATTCAGCGGATCGGATGAGTAAGTTTCACCCCAACCCATACCATCGTTGAGATACATGGAACCTATGGATGACTGACCTCTGGTTTCGAGTGAAGTATGTGCTATAGCCCAAAGTGTTTCTTTGGATGTGAGTGCAT
>JAYRXP010000364.1:0-2511 GCA_041917395.1 Paludibacter sp. | reverse complement strand
GTCGCTTACCGATTTCGTAACATCGAATATGGCCACTTCTTTTTCGTTAATGTAACAGCATTTACCATCGGCTTTATGACTAAGTCCGAGCGCGTGTCCCATTTCGTGAGCAAGCACATATTTGTTGTTTTTGTAAAAGGAGCTGATGGCTATTGTTCTGCCGTCGCTAATGCTTACAGTTTTAGTCGAAAGTTCATCGCCATTCTGATTTAATTCTGTTTTTGTTGCAAAAAACGGATGATAGTCGGGTAGTACAGCTATCACGTTTACGGCAGTGTCGCTCAGTGGGTTTTGATTTACCACTAATTTAAAATGAATGGCATAATCCATTCTTTGACCATTTACAAGCATTTCGCAGTGGTATTTACCACTTTTGCTGTTCCACAATTCGGCCGCTTTGTTCATCGATTTGGTGATGGGCGACGACGTAATAAAGTTCGCTACTACGGTAACTGTTTTGTTGTTGTGATTCACGATAACATCGTTACCTGCAAAAATATGCATCGAAAAAGTAATGCACAAAATAAGTGCTGCTAATGTACGTTTCATACTGTTTAATTTTTAAAGGGTTGAGTTTTTTAGTTGTATTATTATTTAGAGCTTCTGTTTTGTTCTTCGCTTGAGGCTGTGGCCCTGTTGGCGCGTGTTTTGAAATTATCTTTACCAAAAAGGTAGTTAAAGGTGATATTCAAACGACGGGAATCCCATTTATTCAGCACATCAATATCTACATTGCCGTATTTGGCATAAGCACCTCCGTTTTCGGTTTTAAAAATATCGCTTACTGCCAGTTTAAGCATTCCCTGATCGTTCAATATGCGGCGCTGAATTCCGATATCCACCGAAGAGCGCGGGCGAATGACGATGTTGCTGATAAGTTGTTCCGATGAATACCGTCCGCTCAGTTCCAGATTGAGTTTCCAGGGTAGCGAGAAAGTGTTACTCACATTAGCCACCAGTGAGGTGCGCTGTAGTGGTTCGTTGCTATCGTTGTACATTTCGATGGTTTTGAAAATGCCTGTTACTGTTCCATTCAGGTTCCACCATTTGAAAGGCTGAAACTGTACTGTTTCCGATAGGTTCATATCCAGCGAGTTGTTCAGGTTGGCCATGGTTTGATATACGGTTTTCGAAGCATCGTCCTGACGAATAATCTCGGTAAACAAACCGGAGGTGTACTTGGCATTTAGACTGGTTATCAGTGTATTCTTGTAATTGTGGCTGATACCTGCCGCATGCGTGAACTGAGGTTTCAGATTCGGATTTCCCTGATTATAGGTGTAAGGATCGACCATCCAGCGGAAAGGGTTTAGACTGTGGTAGCTTGGGCGACCGATACGGTAACTGTATTTCAGGTTAAACGAATGCTTATCGTTGATTTTTTGCTGTACAAAAAACGAAGGGAAAAGTTTCAGATAGCTGGTGTCGTTCATCTGATTTGTAACTACCGATGTCCCTTTCGAAATGGTATTTTCGAGACGCAATCCCAACTGAAGGGTGGTTTTGTTCAGCTGCGTTTTGGCATTGATATAGGCAGCCTGTATGTTTTCGTTATAAATAAAATGGTCGTTTTGCGTTAAATATCCACTCATGTCAATCCGGCTGTCGGTGTTTACCGAGCTTAATTTCAGACCCGACTCCAACGATAATTTTTTATTTACCGGCAGTATATAATCCATTTTAGCGGTATAGATATCGATAGCATTTCCCTGATTGGTTGTTACGGTAATCGGATGATTCAGATAGGTGCCGCCGGGTGTACGATAGTCGCCGTCCTGCTGGTTCGGACTTTCGAAACCGAATCGGGCATAGTCCATATCTACGGTTAGCGATTGTCCCAGCGAGTCGATATCCCATTTGTAGTTTACGTTGTAGGTTTGATTTTGCCATTGGTTTTTCGACGATGATTTGGTAACAAGCAGCGAATCAACATTTTTATACTTATCGGTAAATGAAGTTGTATTGTCCTCATTATTGTTGTTGAAGCCATTATTGCCTCTGAACATAGCGCTTATAACATGGTTTTTAGCAGGATAGAAATCCATACCCACTTTGTAGTTGTGAGAAGTACCGCCATAGGTTCCGTCGTTGTTAATCAGTTGATAAGCACCCTGTAAAGCAGTGGAAGTGAACATACGTGAAGCTGTCATTCCGTTTTTACCGGCCCAGTTGTAGATAGAATAATTTCCGTACATATTGAACTTTCCGGTTTTGAAATTTAAATCCAGTCCACCATTCCAGCCAAATCTGCTTGCCTGTGTAATTCCAGCATTGGCGCTACCATTGAAGCCGGGTGCTTTGGTGTGTTTTGTTTTTATGTTGATAATTCCCGAGTTACCTTCGGCATCGTAGCGGGCCGATGGATTTTCGATAATCTCAATTTTCTCCACATTTTTTCCCTGCATGCCCTTAAGCATAGCCGCCAGTTGGGTGGCCGATACGTATGTTGGTTTATCGTCGATGAGGATTTTTACACCCTGAAGACCTTTCAGACTGATATTATCGTTGTTG
>JAYRXP010000363.1:0-6256 GCA_041917395.1 Paludibacter sp. | reverse complement strand
TCACAACATTCAAAGAACTGCAAAAAATTTAAACTCTGAATTTTTTGCAGTTCTTTTTTATTTTGTAACTTTGCGATTACATTTTCGGTATAGAATTTGTAAACTTATCAGACTTTAGAGTCTGGAACCAAGAACCAAGATTGAAATTCAAGAAACGAGCACAACAAATAAACTTTGACACAAAAGGAAATGTTTATGTGCGAGTTCCAACTGACAATTAAAAAACAAATTATAAACAGTTGAAATAAAACGTAAAAAAATATTAATTTATGAACTTAATGCTTATTCTCCAGGTAGCTGACACTACTATTAACACTGCGATCGCGACAACCGAAACTGCAGCAAAAGAAATGAATCTTTGGGAAATGTATCAGTATGGTGGCCCTATCATGCACGTACTGGTTATTATGTTTGCTCTGGCTATCTATATTTTTATCGAACGACTTGTTACTCTGAAACAGGCATCAAAAGAAGATAAAACATTTATGAATCGTATTAAAGATTATATTTACGACGGAAAAATTGATGCTGCAAAAAAATTATGTCACGACACAGACACCCCGACTTCGCGCATGGTCGAAAAAGGAATCAGCCGTTTGGGACGTCCAATGAGTGATGTGTTGGTTGCTATCGAAAACGTTGGTAATCTTGAAATTGCCAAACTCGAAAAAGGACTGGTTATTATGGCATCGGTATCGGGTGGTGCGCCTATGTTGGGATTTTTGGGAACAGTAACAGGTATGGTGCTTGTTTTCTTCAACATGGCTCAGAAATCTGGTGGTGCAATTCAGCTAAGCGACCTGTCAGTAGGTATGTATCAGGCAATGGTAACAACTGTAGGCGGACTTATCGTAGGTATTTTAGCTTATTTTGCTTACAACTATCTGGTTTCACGTATCGACTCTGTGGTTCGTATTCTCGAAGCCAGAACAATGGAGTTTCTTGATTTATTGAACGAGCCGGCGTAAAGATGTGATGAGATAACAAAATAACTTTCTCAATTTCTTATTTTCTTAATTTTTTAATTTCTAAATAAAAAAAGAAATGGCTCTGAAGAGAAGAAACAAAGTTGAAGCTTCATTTTCGATGTCTTCGATGACCGATATAATTTTCCTTTTATTGATATTTTTTGTCATATCATCGACCATGTCGTCGCCCAATGACATAAAAATTAATTTACCACAAAGCAAAGCAACAACTGCAACCAAGTCGGTTATTGCCAAGGTATCAATCGATGCTCAGAAAAATTACTTTATTGCTGTGGGCAACGAACAGCCTGAACCAATAGCACCCGAGGCACTCGAAGCCCGCATTATGAGTTTGGTTGCCAAAGATTCGTCAACCTACATTGCGCTTCATGCCGACCAGGAAATTGCGTATAAAGAAGTGGTTAAAGTGCTCGATATCGCGAATCAGCATAAATTAAAATTAGTTATTGCTACAAAATCAATCAACAAGTGAAAAAGTCGGAAATATACGGGTTAACCGGTTCGATAATTCTTACAGGACTTTTGATATTGCTTTTATTTATCATTGTAATGCCACGTTTGGAACAACCCAAAGAGGAAGGCATAATGGTAAGTTTTGGTGATGTTGAAATGGGCGGTGGCACAACTAAAACCCCTTCGTCCGAACCTGCTGTTCAACAGCCTGCAACACCACCGCCGGCTGCGCCCAAAACGGTAAAACAGGATGTCCTTACGCAAAATGACAATTCGTTTGCCATTGCCGAACAAAAGAAGAAGGACAAGCAGGAAAAAGAAGCGCTCGAACGTCAGCGTCAGGAAGAAATCCGCATTGCCAACGAAAAAAAACGGGCACAACAAGAAGCTATTGACAAAGCAAATGCTATGAACGGACTTTTTGGAAACAGCAATTCGAAAGGAAGTGGTACAGGCACAGGCGATGGCAGACAGGGCAATCCCGCAGGCTCGGGTAATTCTGGTGGTAATTCCTGGTCGTTAAACGGACGTTCACTTACAGGAACACTCGTTTCACCGAGCTATGATAATGATGTGGAAGGTCGTATTACGGTTAATATACGTGTAGACGAAAACGGAGCTGTAATAAGCGCTTCTATTGGCTCTCCGACTAATATATCAGATGCAGCAACCCGAAATGCAGCAATTTCAGCTGCAAAACGCACACGTTTTTCATCCGGAAACGGAGTTTCAACCGGTTCAATCACGTACAACTTTAAACTTCGATAACATGCAGATTTACTTATTTTTAGCCGAAGGTTTCGAGGAAATTGAGGCCATTGCTCCTATCGATATTTTTCGCAGAGCAGGTCTGAATGTTATAACTGTATCAATCAGCAGCACAAAAACAGTAACCGGTGCGCATGGCATATCGGTTCTTGCCGACAGTATTTTTGAAGAAACAAAGTTTGAAAACGATGGATTTTTGTTTCTTCCGGGTGGCCTTCCCGGCACTACAAATCTGGATAATCATGCCGGTTTAAAAAGACTTATCAGACAATACGAACAAAATTCAAACAAAATAGCAGCCATCTGTGCAGCTCCCTCAGTTTTGGGTAAAATGGGGCTATTGGCTCAGAAGGAAGCAATATGTTATCCCGGTTTTGAAAACCAGTTGCAGGAGGCAACACTTTCAATGTCAGATGCAGTTCGTTCCGGGAATATATTTACAGCAAAAGCAGCCGGTTCTGCGTTAGAGTTTGCCCTAATGATAGTCGGTGACTTAAAAGGAAAAGAAGTTTCCGAAACCATCCGGAAAGCAATGTTTATAAAATAAAAGTTGTGGCTACTTGATTCCGAGCAGTTCTTTTGCGTTCAAAACAGATATTTCCGACAGATTTTTACCACTCAACATTTGGGCAATTTCAGTTATACGTTGTTCGGTGTTGAGTTTTTCTATAAATGTTTCTGTTCTTTCTCCCGAATCATCTTTATAAACACGGTATTGCGAAGTACTTTTGGCCGCTATTTGCGGTAAATGCGTAATCGTAATTACCTGCATTCCTTTACTCATATCCTGCATTATTTCTCCCATACGATGGGCAATTTCGCCGGAAACACCGGTATCAATTTCGTCGAAAATAATTGTTGGCAAATCGGATTTATTTGCTATCAAAGCTTTGATTGACAGCATTAAACGTGAGACTTCACCACCCGATGCAATTTGCTGTACCGGTTGAAGTTCTCTGTTCTTGTTGGCTGAAAAAAGGAACTGAACCTCATTTTGACCATTAACCGTAAAGTTACCTGTGGTATTCAACTGTATTTTGAACTGAATATTAGGCATTCCCAATTCGGTTAAGCGGTTTATCATGTGCTGTTCAATGTGAGAAAGTACATTCTCACGCGATTTTGTTAACTGTTGCGATAACTTTTGTACAGTATCAAAACCTGCCTCAATCTTTTGACTTAACAATTGTATATCTTCGTCGAACGATTCAATTTTTTGCAAATGCAATTCGAATTCATCGCGAATTTCAATCAATTCGCTCACCGATCCCGCTTTGTATTTTTTTTGAAGCGTAAACAATTCACCAAGTCTGTTTTCAACAAAAGCCAATCGCTGTGGATTATCTTCAACCCGATCGGCAAACGAGGCCATTTCCGATTTTATATCTTTCAGTTCGATGTATGCCGATTGTAAACGTTCAACCCAATCGTTGCCATTCGGAACAAAATTTTTAACTTTTGAAACCGAATTAATAATTTCCTTCAGCATCGAAAGTGTTGTGTTTTCCCCCTCGAAAAGTTGTTGCGAAGACAATAACTCGGTTTTTATTTCTTCGGCATGCGCAAGAGTATCTTGTTCATTTTCAAGATCTTCCTGCTCCCCCTCTTTCAGGCCCGCTTCCGTGAGTTGATTGTACTGAAACTGAATAAAATCGAGCTCTGCCGAATAACGTTTTGCATTCTGTTTAAGAGCATTTAGTTCAGAGAGCAGTTGTTGCCATTGCTGAAAAGATTCCCGGTATGCATTCAATACATCTGAATTTTGAGCAATCGTGTCTACCACATCAAGTTGGTAGTTCGGGTTCGATAATAGCAGATTATCGTGTTGCGAATGAATATCAATAAGTTGTACGGTCAAATCGCGCAAAACGTTCAATTGAACGGGTGTATCGTTGATAAAAGCCCTCGATTTACCCGAACCGGACAGTTCCCTGCGTATAATGCAGATTGAATCTGTATTATCAATATCATTCTCAATAAAAAACGCTGCAAGTTTTGTATATCCGGAAATGTCAAAACCGGCTTCAATTATACATTTGTCAGCATCGGTTTTTATCGACTTAATATCTGCACGTTGCCCCAGAATCAACGATAATGCACCTAAAATAATTGACTTGCCGGCTCCTGTTTCTCCCGTAATCGACGAGAAACCCGCTCCAAAATCAATTTCGAGTTCCGAAATCAGTGCATAATTGGATATGTAGAGTGATTTTAACATGGTTAGTTCTTCAGGATTTTTTCGTAACGCTCAGATTGTGTAGGATTTACATCAATCAAAACCTCAACAGCCTCTTTCTTTTCCTTGTCGGTGGCTTTCGAAAATATATTGATCAGTTCATCGCTTTTTGCATCCAGAAACGATGCAATAATGATCGACGAAGGACGGGCACGATTAGCTTCGCGCAATATGGGAAGACCTGCAGCAATTTTAGCACGTGCATTCGTCATATTTATAGACATTTCGTCCAATCCGAGCCGGTGGTATTCGTAAAAGTAGCTTCGGTATTTTTTGAATGCTTCGTCGGTTAAATTATTGATAAGTGCATATCGGTTCTTGCTGCTTTCAAAAGCGTTCCAACCGGTCAGGTCGGCTGCCTGGGCTGCATTTACAATTCGTTCGGCTGCTTCAAAAAATCCGGATCCTCCAAGTCTGGTGTACGAATCCAGGTCGTAACCAATTATCAGATATGCATAATAGGCCAAAACAGCTGTCAGATTTGATGTAATGGTACTTTCATTCATTTCCAGCTGGTCAAACTCCTTGTATTCGAAGCTGAAATAATTGTCTTTAAAATTAAACAGGGTTGTATTGTACGACGAGTTATACACCGGACGGCGCGACTGTACCTGGATTTCGGCCGTAAACATATCCCCCTCCACTTTTTTAACAATAATAGAAAGGCTGCACTCAATTTTTTCGGTATTTGCAAATGTGAGCTCCGACCAACGCCGGTTGTTCATAAACTCGGAAACGGATTTTTGCAGGGTGTTAAACACAGATTTATTCGTTCCCTGAACCATGTCGGAGTTAATATTAACCGAACATTTCAATTCCTGAGAATACGAATAAAGAGCTGTTAAAACGAAAAACGCGAATGCAACAATTTTTTTCATTCGAAAAATTATTAGAAAATAAGTGTATTTATCTCATTTACAATATCGTCGGCTACATCCAGCTTGCTTTTCAATTCGTAGCGCTTTGTCAAACCCGAGCGATGAATAATCGACACTTTGTTGGTATCGAATCCAAAACCGGAATCATGATCCTGCAGTGAGTTGAGAACGATAAAATCGAAATTTTTTCGCTCCATTTTACCTATTGCATTTTGCTCCTCATTGTCCGATTCAAGTGCAAAGCCAACGACGAACTGTTCTCCTTTTTTAATTTTACCTACTGCAGCAGCAATATCGTTAGTCGGTTTCAGTTCCAGCAACAAATTGTCCTTCTCGCGTTTTATCTTGGATTTTAACTTGTTTACAGGCGTAAAATCGGCAACAGCAGCACAAAGTATAGCACCATCCATTTTTCCGAAACACGCCATTACAGCCTTGTACATTTCTTCCGCTGAGTCCACATCAATGCGTTTTATATTCTGATGACGGACTCTCATCTTCACCGGGCCGGTAATTAAGGTAACTTCAGCTCCCTGACGGGCACACGACTCAGCAAGTGCAAATCCCATTTTGCCTGACGAAAAATTTCCAATATAACGCACCGGATCTATCTTTTCGTATGTAGGACCTGCTGTAATAAGTACTTTTTTTCCGGCCATTTTCTTAGGTGTGAAAAAGTCATCCATAAACCGGACAATATTTTCAGGTTCTTCCATCCGTCCTTTTCCTTCAAGACCGCTTGCCAAATGCCCCACTGTAGGTTCGATTATCTGATTTCCGTACGATTTAAGCGTTTCCAGATTTCGTTTGGTGCTGGGATGAGCAAACATATCCAAATCCATGGCAGGCGCGATGAAAACGGGACATTTGGCTGATAAATAGGTAGTAAGCAACAAATTATCGGCAACTCCGGTTACCATTTTTCCAATTGT
>JAYRXP010000362.1:0-2016 GCA_041917395.1 Paludibacter sp. | reverse complement strand
GTATATATGAAATTATCAAAAACCGCTGAATATGCTTTACGCATTCTGATATTCATGGCTAAAGACCCTGAACAGCTGCATACAGCCAAACAGTTGGTGGACGAATTAAATATTTCCGACAAGTATTTACGCCGTTTAATGACCGATTTATCGAAATCAGGATTTATTCGAAGCACACAGGGCAGGGAAGGTGGCTATTCGTTTGTAAAGGACATCAGCGATATTTATGTGTTCGATGTGATTAACTCGGTGGAAGATATGGAAAAACTGAACGGCTGTGTGCTTGGTTTTGAAAGTTGCTCTTGCGAAAATCCCTGTGCTATGCACGATACCTGGCAGCACGCCAGAGCGGAATTGAACAAAGTATTCCGTCAAACAAAGCTTTCTGACATGGATTTCAGCAAGATATTACGATACTAAATTTTTTTAAACATATATACTACATGAAGGTAGTATATAAATATATGATAAACAGATGAGAACAATAAGCTATACCGAAGTAAATACCGTAAGTAATCCGCATGGTGTGGATGCCCGAAAACTTTTCGGGAGTGAACATGTACAGGTAGTGCATATCCATTTAAAACCGGGCGAAAGTCTGAAAAAACATACAACAGCAGTGGATGTGTTTTTCTATGTCCTCCAGGGTGAGGGCGTGGTTGAAATTGACGACGAAAAGCAAACCGCAGGCAGAGATATGCTGATTGAGAGTCCGAAAAACATACCACACTGTTTGTACAACGAAAGTGAATCCGACTTCAGAGTGTTGGTAGTAAAAACGCCTGCACCCTCAGCCGAACAAAACAAACAGGCTATTGTAAAAATGCTTCAAAAATAATAACCAACGATATTTAAAATTTTAATCCGATAAAAATGAATGCCATAGAAATTCTGGTAAAAGAACATGATAGTATTCTGAAAATGATTGAGATTACTGAAACTATCCTGTCGGTAGACGATGCTGATAAAGTGAATTTGAATCATGTAGAAAGCATTGTGGATTTTATTAAAAACTTTGCCGATAAATACCACCATCTGAAAGAAGAAGATGTGTTGTTTATGGAAATGGAAAAACGCGGCATACCCCGCGAAGGTGGCCCGATAGGTGTGATGCTGCGCGAACATGATGAAGGTCGTGCATATATTAAGCAGGCTTCGGAAGCAATTGAGCAGCTAAAAAACGGAAATAAACAGGCTTTTACGGTCGTGAAGCAAAATTTATTAAGCTACTGCACTTTGCTCACAAGCCATATCAATAAGGAAAACAACATCTTGTATCCAATGGCTGAGCGGTTTCTGCCCGCTGATGTGCAGTCGGCTATGACGGTGGATTTTGAACGTGCCAATGCCACTACAGTTGACGATGAGTATCACAACAAATATCTGAAATTGGTAGAAAATTTAAGTACAATATATTCAAATTAAAAAAAGAGCATTATGAAAATTACAAAAGTATGGCTCGATGAGAGCAACGACGAATGTACTTCGTGCGGTTTGTGCGAATCGATAGCACCCGACATTTTTGAAGTACCTGATAAAATGGTGGTGAAAAGCAATGCAAACTTCAACGACAGCATTGCAGACATTAAAGATGCTGCCGACAGCTGTCCGGTGGGCGTTATAAAATTTGAGGAAGAATAAATTCTGAAGAAATTTTCCAGTACTAATTTTAAATAAATACAAAATGAAAGAATCAATCATTGACAAGTTCATGAGCCGAAAGGGATTGACCGCGGGCTTTTGGATTATTGCACTTTTTATGGTTTCAATCCTTATTTATTACACAGCAAATTTGCAGAAAGAAGTACCGCCCATTCCGCAAACCGTTACTTCGGTGAGTGGTGAAAAGCTTTACACCTACGAAGATGTAGTACAGGGAAAAGGCTTTTACCAGGAATTTGACTTGCAGGATTGGGGAAGTCTGTTGGGAATGGGTGCCTATATCGGCCCTGATTTTACAACTGAAATGCTTCATTACCGCACTGAATTTTTGTACGACTATTATGGTCAGCAAAT
>JAYRXP010000361.1:0-3087 GCA_041917395.1 Paludibacter sp. | reverse complement strand
TAAGCTTGGTTAGTTGACAGATTTAGGGTTACTTTTTAATTTCAATTCTTTGATGTAATGTTGTATTTACAATCTTCATTTAGATCAAACCTAACTTTCGAAACTTTTTCGAGATCATTAAGAACTTCGTTAAGATTAATTTTAGAGGTTGAAATACTGAAACGATAATTCAATAAAGAAGTATCTGTCACATTAAATTGCACTTCGTGTTGACGTTCAAGAGTCCTTAAAATATCTTTTAGAGGTGTCCGGTAAAAGTTTAGACTCTTAGTACGCCATGCCGTATGCAAAGTCATATCCGAAACCTCCGTAATTTTACAAACTCCTGTTGTTCGGTCGTACTCTGCGCTCTCACCCACTTTCATGGGATATATTCTTTGATCATTGTCGGCAATACTTACACTGCCTTCTTCCAGCGTCACTTTTATAGTTTGGTCATCGGGGTATGCTTTTGCATTGAAATGTGTACCGGTTACTTTCACCTTAATATCGTTTAAGTCCACTTCAAAAGGACGGGTTGATTCTTTCGCTACTGCAAAATAAGCTTCACCAGTTAGTTTTACTTTTCGTCTAAAAAAACCAAATTTTTTGGGATATTGCAAACGCGACCCTGAATTAAGTTGAACTTGCGTACCATCCTGTAACACGATATTTATTTGTTCGCCAAAAGGCACAACAAATTCCGCCAGTTCATTTGATTGGAAAACTCCCGAACGATCAGCTACATACGTAAATGCACCCGCTAGAATTAAAAATGGAACAATAACAGCTGCAGCCACACGAAAACGGAAAGTTTTAACCCCTACCTTCAAACTGGATAAAAACCTATTTTTCATAAGCATGGTAGGAATTTCATTTTCTAACCACTCCTCCAAGAGTTTTTCGTTTAGTAAATACGATTCACGGTCGTAGCGTTGCGAAAAATACTCCTGACCTTCGGCTGTTGCAAACCATGCTGCCACCCGACGAGCTTCGTCGGGGGTAGCTGTTTTCGAAAGCACCTTGTCGATAATCTTTGGATCCATCTTGTTGGATATATATACTAAAAAATACCTATTATATTCTATTTAACAGTTGAAAAGCAAAAAGGTATGAGTTTTTATAAGATATTATTTATATAAAATGTTTAAAAACTAACACTATCATCAGCAATTTATCCATTTGAAATCGTAATAACTTAATTACCTGAGTATAATGCGATTTTACAGTAGGGATAGAAATATTCATTGCCTCAGCCACTTCCTGATTTGTCAATCCTTGTTGAATTTTCAATAAGCATACTTCCCTTTTCTGTGGTGGTAATTGCTCAATAAGTTTATACAAATGAGTCTTGAAGTCGGCATCTTCCAGATCGTGCAGAAAGCTGGCTTCCATTTCTTCGTTAAACTGTGCCAATTCGTAGTTTTTCTGAATTACCAGATTATTATGCCTTATTTCGTTCAGAATGTAATTTTTCAGAATGGTAAACAGTAAATTCTTGATTCCCGTTTTGTAGTCAAATGTTTCGCGCCCTTCCCACAGTCGCATAAAAGTATGCTGCACTGCATCCTCAGCACCATTTTCTGACATTAAATACCTGCAAGCCAACACATACAAATAGCGGTGATAGGTATCGAAAACAACTGAAAAAGCTTTCTCGTTCCCATCACGCAACTGCATAAGCAGTTCGTAATCAATATGAATGTGATTTTTTTGCACGATTATTTACAACAACTCCCCTGCAAACGGTTGATTTTTGAAAGTGCAAACATACTATATTTTTTTATCTTTTCAAATGTATGCACTGAAAGATTCTCCTATACTTATCGTTATCGTAACTCTGTATCATTTATCACATAGATATGCCATTTGTTTTCCTTATTTATTTTCTATAATAATTGCTATGTAATATTTTTATCAAATACACTTATACAGGATTGTTTCACAACAATTTCCAGAAACTTCTCTTTTACCAAATTTTAGCCTGTCTGAGTGAATACTGATTTTAAATATATCTATTTTATAAAAGCGTTCTTACTTCAAACGACTAAAGTACAGCAAACGGTTTAAGGGGATATTTAGCTCCACTGTTTTTCCTCCCGAATACTTAACTCCTTTGTCATCGACCCATTTACCTTTGGGTAATTGCACCCGGCGAACAGTGGAAGTGTTTATTACCGGCGCAATCAGATATTTTTCGCCCAACATAAACTGATCGTTGCAGGTTGCAAAGCCCTGGTGAGGAAATACATATTCCATATGTCTTACAATAGGTTCGCCCGTTTGCGCCGATGCTTTAGCTAGTTGAAGTATATATTTTCCGAATTGTTGATGCAGTAAAGCAGCATCGCGTACGATATTCAGATTTTCATTACTTAAAATTCGCCAGGGAGCAACCGAGAACTGCATCATAGGCATTAGTGCGTGCACCTGTGCCGAGCGTACGATTAGCTCCTGATTAAATTCAGTGTCATCGATACCCAGAAAAGCAGCAAACTGACCGCCTCCAATCATATCAGGACAAGCGTAAGCATAGCCCAGCAATCCGGCTGTAAGCATTTCGGGGATGAGCGTTTCAACCGCTTTCCAGGAATAGTCCTTATCGCCCAAACGTTGAACAAGCGCTTCACCACCCATTGCATAACCCGCTCTATACTCGTTGAACGGAAATTGCAGTCCGATTTTTGCCCAGGCTATAGTATGATCTATCGACCTGACATTTTTCAAATAACTATCAATCAAGTTCGGATTGTAAAACTGATTGTCGCCTGCGTCAAACTTAAAACCATCAATGCCGTATTTTGATTGCAGGTCTTTGAGTTGTGAAACAAAATATGAAACGGCTTCAGGGTTCGTCAGATCGTAACAAGCACTGTAACCATTCCACCAGTCAATCATAGCGGGACTGTCGCTGCCTTTTTTACGTATCAAATAACCTTTGCTTTTCAGTTCACGATATTCGGGACTATCGGCGCTAACAAACGGACAAACCCACAACATAACTTTAAAACCCATTTGGTGTAGAGTTGCCACCATGCTGCGTGGATCGGGGAATTTATCAGGTTTAAATTCGAAATTACCATAGTATTTTTGCCAGTTGTCGTCAAT
>JAYRXP010000360.1:0-2903 GCA_041917395.1 Paludibacter sp. | reverse complement strand
TATTGAAAAATCGCACTAAGATAATACGTTTTTTTATGAGATAGAAATTTTTCGCCCTAAAATTTGCTGCTAATTTCTAACAGTAGTAAATAATAATTGGTCTGGCTGAATAATTATTCTGGTTATGCATTATATTTGTCCCCTGAATTACAGTGTTTTATTATCCTGAAATTCAAAATAATTTTCAAATTTGTTAAACTATAAATTAATCGTAGTATGAAAATCATTAAATGGCTCGGTTACGCTTCGGCAACAATTGGTGCGCTACTGCTTTTAGCAGGCATTCTCAGTCAGTTATTTCATTTAAATTTATTTTCGGTACAACACAATGTAAGCTTTATCCATACGGCTAATGGCTTATTGTTGCTGGCAGTGGCTATTTTTATCGTAACAAAGAAATGTTGCTCATGCGATTGCTCTAATAACGAAGGTGAAGACTGTTGCAAAGAAAAATAAATAAAACATCAAAAACTCTTAAACAGCTGCATGGCCTGTTCGATGGTGCGTATACCATTGAATACGGCTGAGCGGCGACCGTTTTGCTCGCGCAACTGGCACTGGCGTGGGTGAACAGTCATATAATGCAGAATTTTTCCGAAGTTTTCGGACTGATAATAGTTCGATTTCGGGTTGGAAACCAGATAGCCAATGAGTTTCTCGTTTTTCAGGGTTAGTTTTTCCATACCAAATTGCATGGCTAACCAGCGCAGCCGAACCACCAGCATCAGACTCTGACCCTGCTCGGGAATTTTTCCGAAACGGTCTATCAGTCGTTGTTCAAATTCCTGTAAATCAGTTTCGTTTGCAATGCTGTCCAGTTCCCGGTAAAGGGCAATACGCTCCGACGTGTTTTCGATATAATCCTGCGAAAACATCAATTCCATGTCCGAGTCAATCTGACAATCGGTAACATAAACCGAACTGTTGTTTTCGGCTGTAATTTCATCAGCATACAGTTCGGAGAATTCTTCGTCCTTGAGTTCGTGAACCGCTTCGTTCAATATTTTTTGATAAGTCTCGTAACCCAAATCGGCAATGAAACCGCTTTGCTCAGCTCCAAGCATATTTCCGGCGCCACGGATATCCAAATCCTGCATGGCGATATTGAAACCGCTACCCAGTTCAGCAAAAGTTTCCAGTGCTTGTAAACGGCGGCGGGCTTCGGGCGTGAGCAAACTCAGTTCGGGCGCCAGCAGGTAGCAAAATGCCTTGCGGTTACTCCGGCCTACACGTCCGCGCAACTGGTGCAAATCGCTTAGTCCAAAGTTATGCGCACTGTTAATAATTATGGTATTCACATTCGGAATATCAATTCCCGATTCGATAATGGTAGTTGCTACCAATACATCGTATTCATAATCAATAAAATCGACAATAATTTCCTCCAGTTTATCGGGTGGCATTTGTCCGTGACCAACAGCCACGCGGCAACCCGGCACGAGTTTTTTTATAAGAGATTCAATATGGTAAATATTCTGAATGCGGTTATTTACAAAAAAAACCTGACCGTTTCGGTTCATTTCCAACTGAATAGCTTCACGAATTACATCTTCGTCAAACAAATGAATTTCGGTTTGCACGGGATAGCGGTTGGGTGGTGGCGTATTAATAATTGATAAATCGCGCGCTCCCATTAACGAAAACTGCAATGTTCGTGGAATGGGCGTAGCCGTCATCGTCAGTGTATCCACATTCACCTTCATTTCCTTTAATTTTTCTTTTACCGAAACGCCGAATTTTTGTTCCTCATCAATTATAAGTAAACCTAAATCTTTGAATTTTATTTGTTTACCCACAATTTTATGCGTTCCAATCAGAATATCCACCTTGCCTTCTTCCAATCGTTGAAGCACTTCTTTGGTTTGGTTGGCAGTTCGGGCACGACTCAGGTAATCCACCGTTACCGGAAAATCTTTAAAACGATCCCTGAACGAATTATAATGTTGTAAAGCCAATACCGTAGTTGGCACAAGTACAGCCACCTGTTTTCCATCAGTTGCGGCCTTGAAAGCTGCACGCATGGCTACTTCCGTTTTTCCAAAACCCACATCACCACACACCAAACGGTCCATTGGCAGTGCCGATTCCATGTCTTTCTTTACATCCACAGTCGCTTTAACCTGATCGGGTGTGTCTTCGTAAATAAATGATGCCTCCAACTCCTGCTGCAAATAACTGTCGGGCGAATACTGAAAACCCTGTTCGGCTTTACGTTTGGCATACAGTTTAATCAACTCACGTGCAATGTCTTTTACCTTCGATTTGGTCCGTTCTTTCAACCGTTCCCAGGCTCCGGTTCCAAGTTTATTGATGCGTGGTGCTTCTCCTTCTTTGCCTTTGTATTTCGAAATGCGGTGCAGCGAGTGTATGCTTACAAAAATAATATCGTCATCTTTGTAAATGAGTTTCACCATTTCCTGCATTTTGCCATTCACATTGGTGCGAACCAGCCCTCCAAAGGTTCCCACACCATGATCGACATGCACCATGTAATCGCCTACCCGGAACTGATTTAACTCCTTGAGAGTAAGCACCACTTTTCCCAATCGGGTGCGGTCGGTGCGCAATTGGTATTTGTGAAAACGGTCGAAAATCTGATGGTCGGTATAGCAAAACAACGACAAATCGTGATCGATAAAACCCTCATGCAAGGTGCTTTTCACAGCCTGAAAGCTGATGTTGTCACCCCGATCGTCGAAAATGGAGCGGATACGGTCGGTTTGTTTTACACTATCGCTGAGAATAAAAAGTTCGTAACCGTCGGCAATGCCCTGCTTCAGATTATCGGCAATCAGATCGAAGTTTTTATGAAAAATGGGTTGAGGCGATGTATTAAAACTGATTTCGGTTTTGGTTTTGAAATACGATGTTACGTTCCACTCTATTTTTCGGAAAGTCATGGC
>JAYRXP010000359.1:0-3939 GCA_041917395.1 Paludibacter sp. | reverse complement strand
TTAATCGTTATCCTCATGTGTACCTTTATTTTGAAGTCTTACAATCAGAAAGAAGAAATCAGAAAACCTCATTTCTTTATCTTAAACAAAGGAAATAATAGCGGAAAACCGCTTTCAGCTCCTTGTCCTAATTGCTTTGTCATCCAGTTTCAAAATGAAACTGAAAAGGAGCAGGTTTACTGGCTGATGTATAGCCTGTGGCAGTCCAATGCCTTTTATCCGTTTTTGCGTGGCTCTGTCATTCCCTTTGTAGTGCTCAGGGATGTAAAATCATGCCTAACGGCTGCTTTAAATAAAGTGGATGAAAATCCGGCTCAGTTTGAAAAAGCTGTGGCGGCTCTTCAAAGTCTGGAGGCCATGGAAAAGCAAAACAAACAAAACCTGCTTTTAATCTCACAGGCTAAACGAATGTTGTTTTACAAGTATATGTAAAGTCCAGGCATAAAAAAGCCTCCCCGCTGGGAGGCTTAACTACTGATAAGGTTACCACACCATAAAAAACAGTAGATTTTTTTTTTAATTTCTTTTTGTCCCCTTCAGAACCTGTACGTCAACTGACGGAAGTTGGGGATCGTTTCTTTCGCTTAATCAATCTTTTCAATACCATCGAAACTCCGAAACTAACAACAGCACCAACGACGGCCAGAATCACCGTTCTAACTAAATCTTCAATAAACATATTACTGAAAACGGAAAGAAACATGCCTCCACATGTTCCGGCATATACCTGCCCGTCGTGGTTTGGTTCAGGAAGTTTCATTACTTACCTTTTTTTGAGTTCGTATCAACGGCTGTTTGACTAATTGCGGTCATTACTCCACCAGCCAGTGCAACATAGCCGGCTATGGTGACAAGCGCAGCCGGAACTGCAACAGGTGCAGTTAAAATTGCACCCCCAACAGCTGCCAATGTTAAACCGATTGTCCGCAACGTTTTGAAAAACTTTGGAGTTGGAGCTTTAACGCGCTCTACAATCGTCATTTTATTCGGATTGCTAGCCAACGAATTGTTTTCTGTTCCCATAATGAATTACTGTCTAAATGATTAAACAATCTCAACAATAGCCAACACGTTATACGAGTTGTTATTCAAAGAATAATCCAAATTGTTCACTGATTGAACAAAATCAATAGAGAGCAAAAGTAACTTAGTTCCTTCAAGCTCGGGAACATCCAGCGGTTTTACAGACAAAGTCTGGGCAGCTGCATTGGTAGCCATTCGCACCGGTTCTGAAACTGCAATTGCACTTTCACCAGTCATAAAGTTAATCACTGCAAATCCACTTCTAAAAATCACATGAGTTGCACCCTGTGGAAGACTAATATCATCCTGAGGTGACAATGCTGCAATTTTAATTTCACCGGTTTCCATATTCACCTCAAGAGGCTTATACAAAACGGCTCCAAGTACGGAGTTGATGTTAAAGTTAAAACCCTTCAACAACAATTTTGCTTCTGCTTTGGCCATGCCTTCAGCTGCACTTCGTTCACCACGGGCGTTAGCTTCGTCCATGTTCTTGATTTGCGCCATGATTTGAGTCAAACGAGCTGTCACACGTCCGTCCGATGCGCTTTTTCCCAATACACGCACCGAATCACGTAACAGTTTTCCTGCAGTTGCCGCGTTGGCAAATTCAGCACCATTTTCACGAGTACGCGCAAATCCCGGATCGTTTGCAATACGGTCAGCGTCAACTCCACCCTTTTCCCGGGCAAGGTATCCATCATTTTTTGACTTATAAAAAGTCACACCACCAATGGTACCTTTCAGTTTTAAAATACTTTTTTGTTGTGCCATAAAATTTAATTTTTAAAATTATCGGCACAAATGTATATACATGATTATCCGTATGGAGCAAATGCAATTCCGGAATAGCTTATTCCAGCCATTTTTTCCGAAAACAGCATTTATATCAAATAAATAATTGTAAATTTGCGCTATTAAAGGTCATCTAATGGAAGCAAAACGCATTTGCATATACCCAAAGGATGTACAACGAATAACCGGTAAAAGTGAACGTTACGGAAGGACATTGCTTTCGCAAATAAAGCAACATTATCAAAAACAAGAACATCAATTTGTCAGCATTGAAGAATTCTGCTCATACACGGGACTAAAAGCCGAACATGTACATCCTTTTATTATAGGATAACAGACTGCTAAAGCATATCAAAAGTTAGTTATCTTACTATATATTATATCTGAACCACACTAAAAAATAGCCTTCAACCCATTGCCAAATAAAATAAATTCCGTATCTTTGATGTATAAAAATTTCCACATTTTTAGACCATTTTTTCTCGGTGGAGAACTCGGTGGACATTCAGATTCAACAGGCGTAACATACTGAAATTCAATGCATAATTGAGAGAATACAAGTTCCTCTCTCTCCGCAAAAAAGATTTCAAAAATCAGTAAAAGCCCGTAAAATCAATGATTTACGGGCTTTTTCATTTTTGGATATATCCAAAATATTCAGAAAATATCAAACTTTAGGAGACCTATTCGGGTACCCGAAGATTTGAAGAGCCCCGGGTAACCGAATTTACATAAAACTCACTTGTAATCAAGTAGTTCAAAGATTGAACATCTTGTGTGCTAAACAAAGAACAAGTATTTTTGAACAATTCTAAAGGTTACCACAAATGAATGCAAAACTTTCCATTCTCTTTTACGCAAAGAGAGCAAAAACCACAACCGATGGTTTAGTCCCTATTTACATCCGTGTTACTGTCGATGGCGAACGAATCGAATTAAGCACCAAGCGTTACACACATCCTGATAAATGGTCCATAGAAGGAAGCTGTATGAAAGGATATAGCGGCGAAGCCAAATCAATCAATTCTTTCTTAGACGCACTAAAAGCCAAAGTCTACGACTACCAACAGCAACTTATCCGGGAAGATGAACTTGTCAATGCGGAAAACATGCGAAATAAAATTCTGGGCATTGATAAGCGTAGTCACATGCTGATAGGCATATTTCAACAGCACAATGATGAAATAAAAGCCCTTATTGGCAAAGATTATGCAGCTGCAACACATGTCCGTTACGAAACCTCTTTAAAGCACACGGAAGATTTCCTGAAATGGAAATACAAAGTTTCCGACCTAGACATTAGAAAGATTGATCACGAATTCATAACCAGTTACGAATTTTATCTGAAGAGTGTTTGTAACTGTTGCCAAAATACCACATCGAAGTACATCAAAAACTTTGGAAAAATCATCCGGATTTGCCTGGCCAATGGTTGGATTCAAAAAAATCCGTTTATCAACTACAAAAGCAAGATGGTGGAAGTGGAACGGGCTTTCTTATCTATGGAAGAAATTGAAACAATGCTCAACAAGACATTTGTTTCCGACCGTCTCAATCAGGTGAAAGATATTTTCCTGTTCAGCTGCTTTACAGGCTTGGCCTATGCTGATGTAAAGAAACTATCCCGGAAGAACATTGCTATTGGCGTGGACGGCGAGCGCTGGATCTACATAAACCGTACAAAGACCGATACCCGATCCAACATTCCTATTCTTCCAATTGCCTCTTTTTTATTGGAAAAATACGAGGATCACCCGCAGGTAGTCAACCAGGATAAACTTTTGCCGATACTCAGCAATCAAAAAATGAATTCATATTTAAATGCCTGTGGTATCACCAAAGAATTGACATTCCACATAGCCCGGCATACCTTTTGGTTTGACCCCCTATATCTTGGACATTTTTACCTAATAAGTTTGAGACAAAAGTCAGTCTCGTTTGTGTATTTTTCTTTTTCTGACTGCAAGCGAATTTAGCTTCAGCTTCCGCACTAGTCAAGGGCAAGCCAAGTGGCTTCGCCACCCTTGACAAGCACTCCAGCTTCCGCTTTGTATTGCTTGTAGTCAGGCAAAGAAAAAAATGTATTCCAGTACTCCATTGGTGAACGCCTTCCCAATGCAT